>CAZLGK010000004.1:0-2298 GCA_964559365.1 uncultured Flavobacterium sp. | reverse complement strand
GAATTAGAATTGCTTAAACATGAATTAAAAAAAACACGAGTAACTATTGAAAGACTTAGCTTATTAAAAGAATAATTTAAATTATTTATAGCGAAAACATTCACTATTAACTTTTTGTCCCAAATACTTTTTTATTGGTTAAGCATGAGATGGTTTCGTTTTAATGAAACCATCTCTATTTCTTCTCTTTCTTAAAAATCGAATAAATTACCACACCAAAACCTGCTAAAACCACAGTTGGAGCTAAGCGAATACGTCTAAAATTAAAAATATCTTCATTAAAAACATTTGGATCGTCACTTCCACCGCCACTCATTAAAATAAAACCTAGAGCAATTACACCAAGTCCAATTAAAAGAAATTTATAGTTAACCTTATCAAATAAAAATTCTGGTTTGTTTTCGTTTTTCATGTGTTTTATATTTTTTTAGATTCTGTTTAACAAATAAACGAATCAACAAATAAACATTAATATAAATCGTCAGTTTTTAAATTTAAAAAGCGTTGTGTAGCAAAGAAAGTACTTATCCAAGTAATTACGATTCCTATTATTAATACTGCAACTGTTACAATTCCTATTGAAGTATAATCTTTTGCAATACCAATATTTGGAAAAATACCATCTACATAATAGACTAATCCTAAAATAGCAACAATGGCTAATCCAGAACCTAAAAGACCAAGTTTGATACTTCTCCAAATAAAAGGTTTTCTAATAAATGATTTTGTTGCACCAACCATTTGCATGGTTTTAATGGTAAAACGGTGCGAATAAATAGAAAGTCTTAATGAACTATTAATTAATAACATTGCAATTACTGCAAAAAAGCCGCTAATTACTAAAATCCAAAAACTAATTTTTTTAATGTTATCATTTACTAAATCAACCAATTGTTTATCGTAAATGATTTCAGAAACCATTTCGTTTTTCTTAATATCAGTTTCTATAGCTTTAATACTATCAGCTACTACATAATCTCCTTTTAAATTAATGTCAAAAGAGTTTTGTAATGGGTTAAACCCTAAGAATTCCATGAAATCTTTTCCTACAATATCTACATTTTTTTTGGCAGCACTGTCTTTGTGTACAAAAGCATATTCTTTAATAAAACGAGAGTTTTTTAGTTCAGTATCAAAAGCAGCTAAAGCACTGTCTTTTGCTTCGTTTTTAAAAAACACAGTCATAGGGATATTTTCCTTAAAATCGTTTGTTATCTTTTTAGAATTAATTACAAATAACCCTAAAGTTCCTAACAAAAATAAGACTAAGAAAATACTTAAAACTACAGAAAAATAAGAAGAAATTAATCTTCTCTTATTGTAATTTTCAAATGATGATGCCATATGTGCTATAAATTAAGGTGTAAAAATAAAAAGAAATTTCGTTTATATAGAATATAACGTCTAAAGTTTTGACTTTCGTACAATAAACGTAAATTTGCACTTGATTTTTTTAAACAAAAGCACTTTGCGACTTTGCAACTTTGCTACCATGTAACTTAGTATAATGAAATACAATCCAAACGAAATCGAAGCCAATTGGCAACAATATTGGGCACAAAACCAAACATTTGCTGCTACAAACAATTCTGAAAAGCCTAAATATTATGTGTTAGATATGTTCCCTTATCCATCTGGAGCAGGATTACACGTTGGTCATCCACTAGGTTATATTGCTTCTGACATTGTAGCTCGTTACAAACGTCACAAAGGATTTAATGTATTGCATCCACAAGGTTATGATTCATTTGGTTTGCCTGCTGAACAATATGCAATTCAAACGGGTCAACATCCAGATAAAACTACTAAAGAAAATATTGCTCGTTACCGCGAACAATTAGATAAAATCGGATTTTCATTTGATTGGAGCAGAGAAGTGCGTACTTCAAATGCCGATTATTACAAACATACCCAATGGATTTTCATACAATTATTCGAATCTTGGTATAATAACGATTCCAATAAAGCAGAAAGTATTTGTACGTTAATTCAAGAATTTGAAAAGAATGGAAATGTTAATGTTAATGCAGTTTGTGATGATAACATTATTCTATTTTCAGCTGATGAATGGAATGCTTTTTCTTCGGAAGAACAACAAAAAATATTATTACAATATAGATTGACTTATTTAGCTGAAACAGAAGTAAACTGGTGTCCAGGATTAGGAACGGTTTTAGCGAATGACGAAATTGTAAACGGAGTTTCAGAACGTGGTGGTCATCCTGTGATTCGTAAAAAAATGACACAATGGTCAATGCGAATTTCGGCTTATGCAGAACGTTTATTACAAGGTTTAAA
>CAZLGK010000003.1:0-75288 GCA_964559365.1 uncultured Flavobacterium sp. | reverse complement strand
AGCACTCTAAACACTAAATTTTGATCTGCTGTAGAACCCGCATTAAAAATAACTGTAGGCGTAACTATTTCTATATCATTCATATTTGCTTCAGACATAACGTCTAAAGAAAAAGTTACAGTAGCATTTTGAGATGGAGCCAAATCAATACTTAAAGGAATTGAAAATTCTGTATAGCTACAACCATTCCCTTCAATTACTGATTCTGGTCTTCTGTCCAAACATGCTTCAACTTTAAATTGAATATATGGCGTATTTGGTGTTGCATCACAAACATTTGACAATAATAAATCATCTCTCCTTGGAGAGTTCATTAAAACAGCTAACATTCTGTCCTTTTGATCTTGTGTGAAAATATTCATACAACCATCATCAGAATAATCCATATAGTTTTCGATTTGTCTTATGTTTCCACATTGAGATGGTGCAGAACAAGATGGAAAACCTGCGTAAAAATCAGCAGTACAATTTGGTGTATCTGCACAAAAATCATCAACAGTACAGTCTCCATCTCCCCATGTATGACGTAACCCAAACATATGACCAACTTCGTGAGTCATCGTTCTTCCTTTATCGTATGCAGTACCTCCATAAGTTCCTCCTGGAAAAATAGTTCTAGATCCCCAAGTGTTAAAATTACAAACAACACCATCTGTAGAAGCTCCATTACCTGAGTCATCAACACAGTCATCTGCAGGCATACCAGCAAGCCCTGAACCAGCAGGAAACTGAGCGTACCCAAGAATTCCAGCCATACCTCCACCAAATCTAAACGTCCACATGTTTAAGTATTTTGTTGGATCCCAAAATGTAGAAGCTTTAGCTGCTTCAACAGCTGCCATTGAAGTATATGAAGCAGTACCTAAATTAACTCTATCAATACCTGTTGTTGCATTTCCATTTGGGTCAACTTGTGCTAAACAAAATTCAATAGTTGTATCAACACCTGCACCATCTCCTGGAGTCCCTGATAGTTTTCTAAAATCCTCATTAAAAACTTGAATTTGAGATAAAACTTGTCCGTTTGCTATATTTTCACCTGTTCCTTCTATATCTCCGTTATGAATTATGTGAACAACAACAGGAATACGAATTACAGCAGGCAACCTCCCTATAGACCTTAACCTTCTAATTTCTTGGATTTTTGGCTCCAACCACTCTTCAAATACTCGATCAGAAACAGCTCTACCATTAGACTTTCTATAATTGTTATACTCTACTGAAGCACAACGAACTATACCGTTAGGAGAAAACTGCCTTGCTCTTGAAACACTTTCTGAAAACTCAGATGTTGTATTTGATTTTTTTGATTCTTTCTTGCCCTGTGAAAAACCTATGTTAAACACTAACAATGAAAAAAAGGATAATAGTAATGTTTTTTTCATTTTTCTTAAAAATTTTATTAATAATTTAATTACTTGGAAAATAACTACTTCATAATTTAAAGAAATAATCATTAAAAATAATTAATAAAAGTAATAAAAAAAGTTAATAAAAGATTAATTATAAAGATATTTTTAATATTTTAGCTTAATTGTAATCATAAACCCTAAACAAAAATGAAGAAAATTACTTTTATATTATTAACCTTATCTCTATTCTTTGCGAATGAATCCATATCGCAAGTAAGAAAGACAGTTAAACATTTTGGGAAAGAAATTTCCGCAGAAAACATCAATTCTGATGGTTACATTCGTTGTTTAACCGAAGAATATGAAGATTATTTACAGTCAATTGACCCAAAAAGAATGTCACGTGATGAATTTGAAGAGTGGTTAGCCCCATTAGTAGAAGAAAGAAAACTTTTACAACAAGTATCATCTGAATCAGGAGGAATTATTTACATTCCAGTTGTTGTTCACGTAATTCATAATGGAGACGCATATGGTGTAAACGAAAATATTACTGATGAACAAGTAGAGTCACAAATTACAGTTATGACACAAGACTTCAGAAAAATGCTTGGCACTCCAGGATACAACACAAATCCAGTTGGAGCTGATGTACAGATTGAATTTGTTCTTGCTAAAGCAGACCCTAACGGCAATCCAACTAATGGAATTAATCGTGTTAATTTATGTGAGGCTTCTTGGTCTACAACAGATATCAATTCTACAGTAAAACCAACAACAATTTGGGATCCAACTTTATACATGAATATGTGGTCTGTTAATTTCACTGATGGAAGTTTATTAGGCTATGCTCAATTCCCAAGTAATTCATCATTAAGCGGATTAAACGTAAATGGAGGGGCTGCAAATACAGATGGTGTTGTAGCGGGATATAGATTTTTTGGTAGTTCTGATTTAGCTACAGGAAATTTTTCAGCGCCTTTTGATAAAGGAAGAACTATGACTCACGAAGTAGGTCATTACCTTGGATTACGTCATATTTGGGGAGATGGCGGTTGTACAGTAGACGATTTTTGTAATGATACTCCTAATGCTGGAGGCGCAAATGGAGGATGTCCTAACGCAGACTCATGTGCAGGTGGAGGAGCTGATATGGTTGAAAATTATATGGACTATACAGATGATTCATGTATGAACATTTTTACAAATGATCAAAAAATAAGAATGATTACTGTAATGAATAATTCTCCTAGAAGATCAACATTAAAAACTTCAACAAAAGACTTACCAATTGCTTTATTCGCTAATGACGCAGAAGTAATAATTGAAAATTATTGTTCTGGAGGAGGAGGAGCTTGTACTGGTAATGCTCATAAAGTTTTATTGTACAATAGAGGAACATCTAACCTAACTTCAGCTTCAATTAATTATAATGTTAATGGAGGTTCAAACTCAACCTATAACTGGACTGGAGATTTAGCTCCCAACAAATATGAAATGATTACTGTTAGCACAACAGAGTCTACAGGTACTTTAAATGTATCTGTAACCAATGCAAATGGTGGAGCAGACCAAAGAGCAAGTAATAACAATTCAAGTAAAGCTTTTACTTTTCCTGCTACAACACCTCCAACAGACTATCCTTATACTGCTTTTAATTTCACACTTATCAAAGACAATTGGGGGTCAGAAACAACTTGGGATTTAAAAAATTCTGCTGGTACAATTTTATATAGCGGTGGACCTTATACAGGTTCGGGTACTGGAGAAGGAACTACTGTAGAAAATCAAAATTGGAATTTAGCACCAGATTGTTATACTTTTACAATTAATGATACTGCGGGAGATGGAATTTGTTGTGCTTACGGTACTGGTAGTTATACTATAACAACAAATTCAGGCGCAACTACTGTTGTATCTGGTGGAAACTTTACATCTACAGAAACTACTACTTTTACAAATGCTTCGTTAAGCAATGGTGGATTTAATTTAGATTCGATTTCAGTTTACCCAAACCCAACGGAAGATATTTTAAATGTTTCTATTCCTTCTCAGTTAGGCTCAAATGTTTCGTATGAAATATTTAACTACTTAGGACAAGTTGTCAAAACTTCTGAAAGTTCATCATCTGATTTCAGTATAAATACTTCTAACTTTTCAAATGGAGTATATTTTATAAAATTAAATGTTGAAGATTCTTCAAAAACTTTAAGGTTTATCAAAAAATAAAAAATATAGTTTTAATATATTAAGAGAGCTAATTTAAATTAGCTCTCTTTTTTATATCCAAATTTGTAAATTTGTAAAAAAATAAAATTGAAATCTTTCAAAAACTTAAACAGTTTTCAAAAACCTTTTATTAAATCAGTTGTTACGATAGGAACATTTGACGGTGTTCACATTGGTCATAAGTATGTACTTAGTAAAGTTACGGAATTTGCTCAAAAAAATGATTATAAAAGCACAATTCTAACTTTTTTTCCGCATCCTAGAATGGTTTTACAACAAGATTCTTCAATTAAATTATTAAACACTATTCAAGAAAAAGTAATGCTTTTATCTGAACTAGGGATAGATAATTTAATTGTACATCCTTTTGACATGGAGTTCTCTAGATTAAGCGCTGAAGATTTTATTAAGGAAGTATTGATAGAAAAATTAAATGTAGGTATAATCATAATAGGTCACGATCATAGATTTGGAAGAAACAGAACTGCAACAATTAACGACCTTATAGAATATGGAAAAGAATATGGGTTTGAAGTTCAAGAAATCTCCGCAAAAGAGATAAATGACATTGCAATAAGTTCAACCAAAATTAGAACCGCTTTATTAGACGGTAACATTCATACAGCAAACAATTATTTAGGTTATAATTATTTTATTACAGGAAAGGTTGTACATGGAAAAAAAATAGGTAGAACAATTAATTTCCCTACAGCAAATATTGAAGTTTCTGAAGATTATAAATTAATTCCAAAAAATGGAGTTTACATTGTTTCAAGTGAAATTAATAGCATACCCTATTTTGGAATGATGAATATCGGAACAAATCCTACCTTAGAAGGACTCAATCAAACTATTGAAGTTCATTTTTTCGATTTTAAAAAAGACCTTTACAATAAAGATCTTAAAATTGAAATTCACTCAAGAATAAGAGATGAAGAAAAATACAATTCAATTGAAGAACTAAAATCTCAACTAAAAAAAGACGAATCTTATTCAAGAGAGTTTATTAAAAATAATTTATGAAAAAATTCTTTTTTAAGTCAATAGACAATTCTCCTTTAATCGTTTTTCGAATTTTTTTTGGACTTTTAATTGCTTGTGAAAGTTTTGGAGCAATAATGACTGGTTGGATAAAAAAAGTTCTTATTGACCCTCAATTTACTTTTTCATTTATAGGTTTAGACTGGCTTCAGCCTTTGCCAAACAATTTAATGTATATATATTTTGCAATAATGGGATGTTTAGGCATTTGCATAATGTTAGGATTTAAATATATATATTCAATAATTACATATACTTTTTTATGGGCAGGAGTATATTTTATGCAAAAGTCATCCTACAATAACCATTATTACTTACTACTACTAGTAAGTTTTTGTATGATATTTCTTCCCGCGAACCAATATAAATCATTAGACGTAAAACTTGGCTTTTTAAAAGAAAAATTAACAATGCCTAATTGGGTTTCGTTATTATTCATCTCACAAATAATTATAGTATACTTTTATGCATCAATTGCTAAATTATATCCAGACTGGTTAGATGGAACTTTTACTAAAAACTTATTACAAGGTACCACTACTAGACCTTTTTTTTTAGAATTGTTCTCAAAAAAATGGTTTTATATGTTCATTGCCTATGCTGGAATTTTATTTGACTTACTGGTAGTTCCATTACTACTCATTAAAAAGACAAGAACATTTGCCTTAATTTGTTCTATTATATTTCATATTTTCAATTCTATTACATTACATATTGGCATATTCCCATTTTTTGCTTTAACGTTTATTTTATTTTTTTATGAGCCGGAAACAATTAGAAGTATTTTTTTAAAAAAGAAAAAACGAGTTGAAAATGAAGAACTTGATTTTTCGTCTTTTAAAGCATTAAAGTATCTTTTCATTCCTTATATAATTATTCAAATATTACTTCCTTTAAGACATCATTTTATTGAAGGTGATGTTTTATGGACTGAAGAGGGACATAGGCTAAGCTGGCGTATGATGTTAAGAGAAAGATCTGGCTATATATATATTAAAATTAAAGACAATAAAACAAACCAAATTTTTAAATACGACTATTATAAAAATCTATCTAGTCTTCAAGCAAGAAAACTAGCAACTAAACCCGACTTTATTTGGCAATATTGCCAAAGAATTAAAAAAGAATATGCAGGTAAAGACATTTCTATATTTATAGATTGTAAAAATTCAATAAACAGAAAGCCCTTAAAAACTTTAATTGATCCAAAAACTGATTTTGCAAAAGCCAAATGGAATTATTTTTTTCATAACGAATGGCTAATTAATAATTGATTTTTTTATTCTTCTAAAGTAATTTGTTACTTTTGGAGGATAAATAAAAAAGTATGATTTCACCTAGACATAATTGGACAAAAGAAGAAATAATTGCTATTTATAATAAACCATTAATGGATTTATTATATGAAGCTGCATCAATTCACAGAGAACATCATGACCCAAATGTGGTTCAAGTATCGACTCTATTATCAATTAAAACAGGTGGTTGCTCTGAAGATTGTGGCTATTGTCCACAAGCTGCTAGATATCACACGGATATTGAAGGAAATGACTTAATGTCGGTTTCTCAAGTAAAAGCTCAAGCATTACGCGCAAAAGAAGCCGGGAGTTCGCGTGTATGTATGGGAGCGGCCTGGAGAAACGTAAAAGACGGAAAAGAATTTGACGATGTTTTAGAAATGGTTCGTACTATAAATAAACTAGAAATGGAAGTTTGTTGTACTTTAGGTATGATTACCGAAAACCAAGCACAACGTTTAGCTGAGGCTGGTTTATATGCATACAATCATAATTTAGATTCATCTGAAGAATATTATAAAGAAGTAATTTCAACAAGAGGCTATCAAGACAGATTAGACACAATTGATAATGTTCGTAAAACAAATGTTACTGTTTGTAGTGGTGGAATTATAGGAATGGGAGAAAATATTGAAGACAGAGCCGGAATGTTAGTTGCATTATCTACATTAAACCCTCAACCAGAATCCACTCCAATCAATGCACTTGTTGCAGTTGAAGGAACTCCTCTTGAAGATCAAAAACCAGTATCAATTTGGGAAATGGTAAGAATGGTTGCTACCACTAGAATTGTAATGCCAGAAACACAAGTGCGTTTATCAGCTGGAAGAACTCAAATGAGTAGAGAAGGACAAGCAATGTGCTTCTTTGCAGGTGCAAATTCTATTTTTGCTGGAGACAAACTTTTAACAACTCCAAACCCTGACGTAAATGAAGACATGAAAATGTTTGAATTACTAGGGTTAAATCCACAAAAACCATTTACAAAGAAAGTACAACCTCAAACAGTTGAAGCAGAAGATTCAGCTTTTGAAGCTCTTGGAGAAAAACCAAAATGGTCAAGACCTGGACATAAAATTGAAAAAAATCTGAAAGCTTCAGGAAAATTATAATAAAAAAAATGCCTTGAAATTTCAAGGCATTTTTTTGTTACTTATTCATTTCTGTAAAATACTTATAAAACAATGGAATTGTCTCAATTCCTTTTAAGTAGTTAAAAACCCCAAAATGTTCGTCTGGAGAGTGAATTGCATCACTATCTAACCCAAAGCCCATTAATATTGTTTTACTCTTTAATTCCTTCTCAAATAAAGCCACAATAGGAATACTTCCTCCAGAACGAACTGGTATTGCTGGAACTCCAAAAGTTTCCGTATAAGCTTTGTTTGCAGCTCTATAACCTACACTGTCAATTGGTGTAACATAACCTTGACCGCCATGATGTGGTTTCACTACAACTTTTACAGAAGCTGGTGCTATACTCTCAAAATGTTTTTTAAATAATGTAGTAATTTCTTCCCAGTCTTGATTTGGTACTAAACGCATTGAAATTTTTGCGAAAGCTTTACTTGCGATAACAGTTTTTGCACCTTCACCAGTATAGCCACCCCAAATTCCATTTACATCTAATGTTGGACGAATAGAATTGCGTTCATTTGTAGTATATCCTTTTTCTCCATAAATATCACCAATATCAATAGACTGCTTATATTTTTCTAATGAAAATGGTGCTTTAGCCATTTCTGCTCTTTCTTCTAAAGATAACTCTTCAACATTGTCATAAAAACCAGGAATAGTAATATGATTGTTTTCATCATGTAATGAAGCAATCATTTTAGTTAATATATTAATAGGGTTTGCTACTGCTCCTCCATATAAGCCAGAGTGCAAATCTCTATTTGGTCCAGTAACTTCAACTTCAACATAACTTAAACCACGTAAACCAGTAGTAATTGATGGTTGTGAATTTGAAATCATTCCTGTATCAGAAATCAGAATTACATCATTAGCTAATTTTTCTTTATTACGTTCTACAAACCAACCTAAACTTTTTGAACCTACTTCTTCTTCACCCTCAATCATAAATTTTACGTTACATGGCAAACAATTGTTAGCAATCATATATTCAAATGCTTTTACATGCATATACATTTGTCCTTTATCATCACAAGCGCCACGCGCAAAAATTGCTCCTTCTGGATGAATATTTGTAGCTTTTATAACAGGCTCAAATGGCGGAGAAGTCCAAAGTTCAACAGGGTCTGCAGGCTGAACATCATAATGACCATATACTAAAACTGTTGGTAAACTTTTATCAATAATTTTTTCTCCATAAACAATTGGGTATCCTGGAGTTTCACATAATTCCACAAAATCACAACCTGCAGTCTCTAAACTTGCTTTAACAGCTTCGGCTGTTAATATTACATCATGTGAATATGCACTATCTGCACTTACAGAAGGAATTTTTAATAATTCTATTAACTCGTTAATAAATCGTTGTTTGTTTTCTTGAACGTATTGTTTGATGTTTTCCATGTGTCATTTTTAGATTTATTCAAATTTACAAAAATGTTTTAATTTTTTAGACAATAAAAAAGCCCAATCAGTTGATTGGGCTTTTTTATAAAATATTTTAGATTAGAAAATTACTTTTTTAGTAATTAATTCTCCAGTTGTAAGAGTTACTTTTATAAATAAGGCTTGATTGTTTGCCTTTATAGAAGAAATAGACAGTTCTTTTTCTCCTACATTTTCATTTCTAAATATATTTCTTCCTAATACATCGTAAACAGATACTGTTTTAATGTTTTCTTTTAATGAGTTTACTTGAATTTGATTGTTTTGAGTATATACTAAAACATCATTACTGTTTATAAAGTCATCATTTGATAAAGGACTATTCTCATAAACAATTTCAAATCTATCAGCAAATATTCCGTCTTGAGTTGTAAACTCGTATTCCGATTGTTTAATATCGTGAGTAATATTTGTGTATTTATCTCTTAAGAAAACATCTTGATTTGTAAATAAACCATCAACACTTTCTAATGAAATATTATACACTCCTGATGTTACTGCTTTAAACCCTAAAGGAACAATATCTTGACTTGTAAAAGGTAAAGATTTCCCTTGAATTACATATTTATCTGAATTAATTGTACTATAAATAACAGAATTTGAATCATCTAAAATCAAACCGTCAATCATATTGTCTGCAGCATTAGTAGCCCCATCCATATAACCTACTAAAATTTGATTATACTTATTATTTGCATCATTTAAATTTAACCAAATTCTATGCTTTTCAACCTCTAACACCTCTTCTGATGTTGTTCTGAAGAACTGAGTACTTGCAGAAGCATTGACCCTTTGTAGATTTGAAAAGTTAGCAGATCCAAAATCAAATGTTCTTACATAAAAACCTTGACCTGTTTGAATTCTTCCGTTTGGTGTTGCTCCACCAGCAGCTGATGCAGCTCCACCTAATGTTGTATATGAAGCGAAGTTATTTACAGGATAAGAACCTCCACTTGCTGGCACAGTATGTGTCCAAAAATACAAAGCTCCTATTGTAGTTTCGTTATCATATAAGAAACGATCAGCGTCTATAGGCGATGCGTAAGGATTACCTAATAAATTATATCCTTTTCCAAGACTAATAGATAAATCACCATTAAAAGGAACACCAGTATATTGGCCCGCATGAACAGCAGGAACTGTAGGTGATGAATTATCTGCAGAACGAATCATGTATCCTTTACCTGTTAAGAAATTAGTTGTAGGAGTTACAGACTGGTACGCAGTAGGTGTAGTTGTACCTGTATATAAGTACTCATAGAATCTATTTGGCAACGTATTTGGCGAGAAAGACTGTAATTGCTGAGCTGCAACTGGAGAAGACCATGCTGTATAATCTTGACGAATCATTGGCTCAGAATTTTTTCTAACTATTATGTTTCCAGTATTTACTGCCTCACCATTAATTTGACGTAATGCTGCATTATTTTCAACCGTTAAAGTTCCAGTTCCATTAACTGTTACTTCATTACCAACAATTAATGTATGTGCTGAAGCAATTGTTACATTTGCTCCAGTATTTACAATTACTGAACAAGCTTCAATATCTCCTGTTGAAGTATAATTACTATTAAATATTGCAACAACATTTTTTAAAGGTGCACCATTTGACCAAGAAGAACCATTCCAAGTTGTAGTTATTACACCACATGCATTTGGCGTTTCAGTAACGATAGTTTCAGTTGTACATATTTCTAATGTTAAGGAATTCAATGTTCCTGAATCACCCGTAGCTGTATCAAGCGCTAAAAATGTCCATGTACCATTCGCTTCTCTTCCATTATAAACATCTAAAGTTGATGATGGCCTATAAGGACCTGCATCAATTACACTATTAGTATTAGCACCACAGTTTATTGCATTAGCAGCTTGAGAATCTAAATCTGTATTATTAAAACCATTTCTATTAGTACAAACAGCATTTACATAAATAACTTGAGTGCCGTCAGGATGATTTAAAGCTAATAAAATATCCGACAACCAAGTATGAGTTAAGTTTAAATCCAATATATTTACATCAGAAATTGTTCCTGTCATTGGAATATTACTATTAAATCCAACAACACTTGCATCATCAGGAATTGCTAAATTAGGTGTAAAAGAATATTGATTACATGTTGTAGTAGATGTAACTGTAAATCCAATAGCAAAATCATTTGTATTTATAGCATAGAAATCATTAGCTGTTGGTTCAATTAAAATTCTACAATAAGGAGCAGAAACATTAGGAATAGTAACTGTTTGAGAACCATCATTTGGAGTATTTGCAACTAATGTTGTAGGATATGTTAAACCTCCATCAGTTGACAACTTAATATTTACATTAGCAGCACCTGTCATTGAGTTTGTATTATTAACAGACCAAGTAACTGTTTGTGTAGAACCTTGTGTATAACTTATACCCGCAGTATTTTGTGAAGTAACTAAAAATGGACCTCTGGTTCTGTCAAAAGTAACAGCCACATTTACACTTTCATTAGTACCAGCTCCAAAACGATTATCTCTTACAGTCATTCTAAAGTTTAAAGTTCTATTAGCTGCAGGGTTATTAGGTACAATTTCCCATGGATTACCTGTTATACCATTTGCAACATGATCTTCAATTCGAGGAAAATATCTTGTTCCATTATTTTTTGGCATAAATGAACGAAAATTTGGACCTTGTGTTTTAGTTTCAGCAGGAAAACAATCTGTATCATATGTAGTATATGCATTACATAAACCAGCATTTGTAGTTGCATCATCAACTTGTTCCCAACAAAAAGACAAAATATCATTATCGGCGTCAGTTGCCGAACCTGTTAACTTAAATGCTGTACCTCTTGGAAGAGTCTTAGTCGCAGAAGGAACTGAAGGAGAAGGCACACTATTACCTGTTACAATTTCAACATCACAAGACTTAGATTTAATATTATTTGTAACTTGTTGTATTGTACCAGCATGAAAGATTGGAATTGAATTAGTAGCTACGTCTGTTGGACCTGTAATACCAGCATATCCCATAATAGTTACACCTGATCCTGGCTCCATATTTACAGCATTATTTTCATCAGAAAAAGTAAAAGTATGATTTCCACCAAATTGATGCCCAAACTCATGCGCCACATAATCTACATCAAAAGACTCTCCTTCTGGAACCGTACTTGTTGTATATCCACTTCCTTTAGCAGTACTACTTCCAGTACCACAAATACAACCAATACAACCAGCATTTCCATTATTTCCAATCGAAGAAAACAAGTGACCTACATCATAATTTGCAGCACCAATTTGAGAATTCATTACTGCCTGAACTTCTGTATTATAATTTGCATCCGTATTTCCATATGGATCTGTAGCTGCATTTAAATAAACAACATTATTATTATTTGCAATAATTATCATTGTAGCATTAAAATCCATTTCATACAATGCATTTACTCTAGTCATTGTTGCATTATAAGCAGCGTTAACACCTGCTAATGTTCCACCATGGTAAGTAGCATATTCACCAGTACAAGATATAGCAACTCTAAACCTTCTTAAAATAGCATCGTCAGCATTATTTAAAACTACATTTTCAAATTCAGGTGTTCTGTTAGTAGGCCCAAAATTTGTTACATCTAAACCATCTTCAGTTGAACAAGAAAAACTAGGACCTTTACCTGCATGCTTTCTATCAAAAACAATAAATGTTTTGTAGTCCATTGAATAAGGGTCTATAATAAAAGTTGTTTCAGATATTCCTGAACGGATTAAAGCACTAACTCCTTTTTCTGGAGACAAACTAAATCTTATAATAGCACTTGGATCATCAATTCCTTGACCTACAAAAGATCTAATATCAGGAAAAGCTTCTTGCAAAACATTTTCAAAAACAGAAGCTTCTAATATTCTGAATCGAGATAAATTACCATCTGGCATAGGAAAACTAACAACAACATTTGATGTTCCTGTAAAATTTTCTCTATTAGGAACATTAATTAATTGTGATTTTAGCTTAGCATAATCAAATTGAAATAATTTATAATTAGTAGGCATTATTGGCTTTCTAGTTTTGCCAAATGAATCTATACCTGGTTTTTCAACCTCTGTCCATGCACTTTTATCTTGTGAATAAGAAAGGTTAAATATAGAAAAAACCAACATTAAGTAAAGTAAATTTCTTTTCATTTTTTTGGGATTTGGTTATTTTAATATAACAAATTTAAATAAAAAAACGAAAAAAGCAACTCTTTTTGGAGTTGCTTTTAAATTAATATATTAAGGAAAAGATTTCTAGAAAAGAACTTTTCGACTTATTTTAATGTTATTTTCTAAAATAATATTAATTATTAATGCATTATTTGATTTTACAATTTCATCAACAATAATAGTATTAGAGTTTACATTTGTTTTAGAAATCAACTTTCTTCCAAGTACATCAAAAATTTCAAGATTTTTAACCTTCAAGTTATTTGAAATTATTTGAATGTTTTCGTCAGAAATCACAAACAAGTCACTATCATTAAATTGATTATCATCAACGCTTAATCTGCCACTTGTATATCTTAAAACAAATCTTCCATTATTAATTCCTGATAAAGCGAAAAAGCTATATGGACTTTGTCTTAAATCATGAATAACATTTAATTCTTTGTCTTCTAAATATATATTTTGGCCATTTTCAAAAAGTCCGTCAACAGTAGCGATTGAAATACTGTGTGTTCCTGGTGCAGATGTTTTAAAACCAACAGACACCTTATCTTCTTCAACAAATGGTGCTCTACCTTGGATTGTAAACACATCAGAACCAATTAAAGTATAAAAATTCTGAGCACTCTTATAGTCAGTTAATGCATCATACATTCTGTCTTTTGAGTTAGTAGCATCATCAATATATGCAACTAAAGTTCTTGTTGTCTCATTTGTTGGTGTTGTAAAGTCTAACCAAATACGATTTTTTTCAACTGCAGCATAATTGCTATTCGCTGATCTATAAAATTGACTATTAGAATAACCTTTATCTCTCATTGCATTATTAAATGTTATTGTCTCAGAAGTTGCTACTCCAGCATCCATTAACACAAAGAATCCTTGACCTCCTCCAATAACACTTAGTGTTCCAGGTCCACTTGTTGCTCCTGCACCATTTATTGCTACATAATCTCCCGCAGTATAATTAGAAACAAAATTATCGTAAAAAGGATCAGAAATTCCAGTACTTGGAGACGTTCCATGCGTCCATAATCTTACAAACCCATCAATATTTGTATTTGTTGTTAAAAAAGTATTAATACTTATTGCAGATGGATAAGGGTTTCCTAATAAGTTCCAATTATCATCAGTATCAGTTCTCATAATACCATTAGGACCTGCTGTTCCAGAATTTAAATTACTACCTCTAGAAATAGTAGGTGTATATATTCCATTTCTCGGAACTCCTATAAAATTTCTAGAAAAAATATCTCGCATAATATAACCAACACCCGATTGCATAGCCGAATTTGCAGCACCAATCCAATATCCTTGCCCACCATTTGGATTTGCAAATGTTGGCGACCAATTATAAATATATCCGGCTGGAGTATTTACTCCATCAACTGGAGAAGACCAATACACATAATCTAAAGCAACACCAGTCGTACTTCTTTGATAAGAAATATCACCTGTATTTACTCCTGAATCATCAACTTGTACTAAAGACCCATTATTTAAAACATTAAGAGTTCCGTTTACCGTTAAATTATATTGAATTTCAACATAGTTAGCATCTTGAATATCAAGAGTAAAACCTGAATTAACTAATAAACTACAACATTCTATATTCCCGTTTAAAGTTGTATCATAATCTCCATCAATAATAGCAAAAGAAGTAGAAGTAGGAACTCCATTACTCCAAACCGTTCCATTCCATGTAGTTGAACTACCACCAATACCAATTATTGTAGCATTTGATGCCACAAAACAAGTTGCAGTATCCTCCATAACTTGACAATAGTATTGATAATCCTCAAGACCTGTAATATCTGATATAGTCATATCTGCCGTTGTAACATTAGAATAAACACCTCCATTTGATAAAGACGTCCATCCAGAAGCTCCTGGAGCACTGACATACCATTGATATGTTAATCCGGAACCACCTAATACAGCTTCAGTTCCTATTACACTCAACGTAACACTATTTGCACCACAATTAAAAGAATATGTTGGTGATGTTGTTAATGGCGGATTACGAATTCCCTCATAACTATCAATTAAAGAATAATCATCACTACAACTATCAAAGTCAATGATATCCCAATCTGTTGAAACAAAAGTAGTACTTGGCAATGGAGTTGCTGTTGGTTTACGTTTAAAATCATATCCAGCTGAACCTAACCCAAGAGCATTTATCCAGTTTGATCCATCGCAAACACCCCATGTATCAATAATAGTTCCTAATTTTGCTAAATGAATACAATCATTATTATTTACACCACTTGATACATCATTCTGATCAGCTATAGTTCCATCTCCCCCTACAACTCCACATGGACTACCTACACTAGTTGCTAAAGTAAAAGAATCCCCTGGAGCTAAGGTTCCTGTAAGAGGAATATCGTCACCTGTTGGATTACCATTATTTCTGATATAAATCTCATAATCTGTCATATCAATTGTTGATGCTGTTGCATTAAAAATTTCAATATAAGAAAGTGATCCTGTAGAAGCATCAGTAACTTCTGATATAAATAATTCAGTTATTCCTACAGCAGCAGGGTCACAAGTTGTTTTATCATCAGTAATAACTGTAAAACTAGAATAAGATAAATCACAACCTAAAGTATCTTGAATTACAATATTTCCTGAAGTTGCACTTGCAGGCACAGTTGCTCGAATTTCCGTATCAGAAACAATTGTAAAAGAAGCGTTTAAAGCTCCAAATCTAACAGTACTAGCTGTTAAAAAGCCAGAACCATTAATTGTTACGATTGTGTTTACTGGACCTGTTGTTGGTGAAATTGAACTGACTGATAACGTAGGAGTACAAGTAATTCCTAAACCTTGAATATTAAAATTATATGGGTTTTCATCAGCATCATTATTATCAATCGACAATGTTGCCGTTCTTAAACCTAAAGCTGAAGGTTGGAATGTTATTTCAAAAGTTGTAGTTCCGGAAGCTGCAATTGTTCCAGAAGGAACAACAGAAACACTAAAATCAGCAGCATTTGCTCCAGAAATAACAATGTATGGCGAAGCACCTGTTAACGTTAATGGATCAACGCCAGAGTTTTCAATTGTAAACGTTTTAGCAATTATATTCCCAACTAATTCACTTCCAAAATCTGTATCGTCTAATAATGATGGAGTTGTGTCTCCGTCAACAATTGAAATACTATTACCTTGAATATCTATTTCGGGAATTATAGGTGTTCCGCATATTACATATACATCGTCAAATGATAAATTCCCCGCACTTCTATTATAAGTAAATCTAAACTGTGTGAAACCAGATATTAATGCTGGTGATGTTCCAGAATTGTATGTATAGGTTGTACCAGTTGTAGGTAAGTTATTGATATTCTCAATTGTTATCCATGAACCATTAAAACCTTCAACTAATAATGAAGATAAAGCATCTGTTCCTTGCCCTTTAATCCAAAAAGACAATTCAGTTGCATTTGTGAATGTTGAAGTAGTAACTGCATCATTAGTTGCATTCATTTGTAATGATGGTGATGAATTTCCAAAATTACCTGCAGAAGTATAAGTCCCCCCGATTGAAGTAAATGTCCAACCAACTGGAGCGGTAGTGCCTGAATCAAAACCTTCATCTATACAAGGTCCCGTTGTAATAGTAATAACTAAAGTTTCAGTATCTGTACCATAAGCATTAGTAGCGCTTATTGTAACATTATAAACCCCCGCTGTAGCTACAGAACCTGTAATTTCTCCAGTTGTTGTATTAATTGATAAACCCACTGGCAAACCAGTAGCATTATAACTTGTAGGAACATTAGTAGCTATAATATTGTATGTAAAAGCTGCTCCTTCATTTGCTGAAGCAGTTAAAGAACTTGTAATTACAGGAGGAGAAGTATTTAACCATTGTGCATATAAGCTAGTATTAGCGGTTATACTAAACGTGTTTCCTCCTACATAAGAAGTTCCGCTTCCATCAGCGGAAGTATTCCAGCCGTTAAAAGTGAAACCTGTTAAACCTAAGCTTCCTGTATTACCTAAAACGGTAACAGGATCTCCTGAATTATATACCGTAGCATCTACCGGAACTGAACCACTATCGTTACCGTTACCATCGTAGGTTACTGAGTAGGTAATTGGTCCTGAAGGAATTCCCCAAATTTCAATATTGTCAATAGCAATATCTTCATCTCCTGCATTTAAATTAAATACAGCTTGAATATCGAGGGTTGAACCCGTACCTGCAATACTTTGAATAAATTGAGTAAATGCATTAGTAATTTCAATCCCGTCACCAATACCATTAAAATCGGAATCTATAAAAGGCGCTGTATTTGTAGCACCACTTGACTCTACCCATAATAAGTTATTATATCCCCCTGCATTAATTTGGTAATTAAAATGTAAATAGTCTGTGCTATCCCAATCTTGATTTACACCGTCATCATCTTCGGCCAAATGAACTCTGAACTCCAAACTAGTATATCCAGTAATATTTATACCGCTTATTGTTAAAATTTGCGTAGGACTAGCGACTTCACCATCTATATCTTGAGCAGCAAAATAATACGACCCTTGAATATTTGTAAAAGCCTCACCAGTAATATTACTACCATCTGTTCTTAAAAAATAATCTGTTGCATTATCGGTAAATTCTGGAACTGATGTAGCATAACCTCCAGAAGTTTCAAATGTAATTTCTGAAATTTTAACTTGACCCCAAGAAAGAGCAGTAAATAAAAAGGTAACTAATAGTAATTTTAAATTCATTTTTTTAAATTTTAATTGCTATGCAGGCATAGTTTTTTTAAATTTGAACAGCCTACAAAGATAAAATATTATTTTTTAGATATAAAATGTTTTGCTCATTATTAAAAGGTTAAGAAATTGGAAAAGAAAAAAAACAATAGTTATAACTTACAGGAAATCAAGCAAAAGATAGAGTATTACTGCGTATATCAAGAAAGATGTTTTAAAGAAATAGACGAGAAATTAAATAGTTTTTTTTTAATTCCTGCTGCTAAAGAAGAAATAATGATTCATCTAATTGAGGAAAATTATGTAAATGAAGAACGATTTGCTCAAAGTTTTGCTCGAGGAAAACACAACTACAAAAACTGGGGGAGAAATAGAATTAAAAACGAATTGAAATTTAGAAATATTTCTTCAAGACTTATTGATATTGCCTTAAAAGAAATTGACAACGAAAGCTATTTTAAAAAATTTAATTCTTTAGCAGAAAAATACTGGGATACTATTAAAGAAAAAAAAGGCGTAAAAAAAAACAAGAAATTTATCGACTATTTTTTAAGAAGAGGATTTGAAAACAACTTAATTTACGAAAAACTAAATGAATTGAATAAAGATTAGATTGCTTCGTTACCTGCAATGACTATCTTTGTAAAAAAATATTTGAATGTTAGAAAACAAAAACAACAATAAAACCAGTTTATCTGATTTAGGAGAATTTGGCTTAATAGAACATTTAACCAAACATTTTAAAATAAATCAAGAATCTACTCTTAAGGGAATTGGAGACGACGCTGCTGTTTTAGATTTTAAAGATAAAAAAACAATAATTTCAACTGACTTATTAATAGAGGGTGTTCATTTTGATCTAAGCTATATGCCTTTAAAACATCTTGGTTATAAAGCGGTTGTGGCAAACTTGTCTGATGTTTTTGCGATGAATGCTAAAGCAACACAAATTACAGTTTCAATTGCGGTTTCTAACAGGTTTCCACTTGAAGCTCTTGAAGAATTGTTTGCTGGCATCACACTTGCATCTCAAATATATAATGTTGATGTTATAGGTGGAGATACGACTTCTTCTCAAAAAGGTTTAATTATTAGTATTACCGCAATTGGCGAAGCTAATTTAAACGAAATTACCTACAGAAACGGAGCAAAAGCAACAGACTTATTAGTTGTAACCGGAGATGTTGGAGCTGCTTATATGGGATTACAAGTTTTAGAACGCGAAAAGCAAGTTTTTCAAGTGAATCCAAACAACCAACCTGATTTAGATGCTTATACCTACTTAATTGAAAGACAACTAAAACCTGAAGCCAGAAAAGATATTAAAGATTTATTTGAAAAATTAGAATTACAACCTACTTCGATGATTGATGTTTCTGATGGACTTTCTTCTGAAATAATTCACATTTGCAAACAAAGTGGTGTTGGTTGTAATTTATATGAAGAAAAAATACCTGTAGACCCTCAATTAATTGATGTTTGTGAGGAGTTTAATATAGACATTACAACAATAGCTTTAAGTGGAGGAGAAGATTATGAATTGCTTTTTACCATTAAAATGGACGATTATGATAAAATAAAAGCAAATCCTAATTTTACAGTAATAGGCCATATGACTGAAGAAAAAGAAGGCATGCATTTAATTACAAGAGCGAATACTAAAATTCCATTGAAAGCGCGTGGCTGGAACGCCATGAAAGAAGAAGAATAGACTTTTAATTTTATAAAAACAAAAATCCCGAGATTCAATTGAATTTCGGGATTTTTTTTATACCTATTTGGTATTTAAAATTACATTTTCATTAACCAATTCTTCATTGAAACTTCATCGTTAATAATGTTTCTTAAGTCAGAAATAGCAACTCTATCTTGTTTCATAGAATCTCTATGACGTATCGTTACTGTTTTATCTTCTAATGTTTGGTGATCTACCGTAATACAAAATGGCGTTCCAAGCGCATCTTGTCTTCTATAACGACGACCTACTGCATCTTTTTCATCATATGCTACATTAAAATCCCATTTTAACTCATCAATGATTTTCTTAGCAACTTCTGGTAAACCGTCTTTCTTAACTAAAGGAAGAATAGCCGCTTTTGTAGGTGCTAAAACTGAAGGTAAGCGAAGAACAGTTCTTGAAGAACCATCTTCTAAAGCTTCTTCTTGTAATGCTTTTGAGAAAACAGCTAAAAACATTCTATCTAAACCTACAGAAGTCTCTACGACATAAGGAACATAGCTAGAATTTGTTTCATTATCAAAAAACTGTAATTTCTTTCCTGAAAACTCTTCATGTGCTTTTAAGTCGAAGTCAGTTCTTGAGTGAATTCCTTCTAATTCTTTAAATCCAAATGGGAAATTAAATTCTATATCAGCCGCAGCATTTGCATAATGTGCTAATTTTTCGTGGTCATGAAAACGGTAATTTTCTTTACCTAAGCCTAACGATAAATGCCATTTTAAACGAGTCTCTTTCCAATACTCGTAATATTTCATTTCTTCACCTGGTTTTACAAAAAATTGCATTTCCATTTGTTCAAACTCACGCATTCTAAAAATAAATTGTCTTGCCACAATTTCGTTTCTGAATGCTTTTCCTGTTTGCGCAATTCCGAAAGGAATTTTCATTCTTCCCGTTTTTTGTACATTTAAGAAATTAACAAAAATACCTTGAGCGGTTTCAGGACGTAAATACAGATCCATTGCTGTATCTGCAGAAGCTCCTAGTTTAGTTGCAAACATTAAGTTAAACTGACGAACTTCTGTCCAGTTTTTAGAACCAGAATCAGGACAAGCAATTCCTAATTCTTCTATTAAGGCTTTTACATCAGCTAAATCTTCTTTTTCAAGAGAACGAGCCATTCGTTGTAAAATTTCATTTTTCTTTGCTAAATATTCTACAACTCTCCCGTTTGTCGTAATAAATTCTTCTTCATTAAAAGCTTCACCAAAACGAGTTCTCGCTTTTTCAATTTCTTTTTGGGCCTTAATGTTTAATTTTTCTGCATAATCCTCTATTAAAACATCAGCACGATATCTTTTTTTAGAATCTTTATTATCTATTAAAGGATCAGAAAATGCATCTACGTGACCTGAAGCTTTCCATGTTGTAGGATGCATAAATATCGAAGAATCAAGCCCTACGATATTTTCATGCATTTGCACCATAGATTTCCACCAGTATTCACGAATATTTTTCTTAAGTTCAACACCGTTTTGTGCATAGTCGTAAACCGCACTTAAACCATCATATATTTCGCTTGACGGAAAGATATATCCGTATTCTTTTGCATGCGAAACTACATTTTTAAATAAATCATCTTGTTTTGCCATGTTGCAAAAGTAAAAAGTTGAATTGGAAAAAAGAAATAGAATTGAATAATTAAATTATACTTAATTATACTCAAAAATTGTAGTGCCAATTTTTGAAAACTCGTTGTAAACATTAATCTTGTATTTTCCTTTATAAGTCTTATTTTTTTCAAGATCTACATAGGTACAAATATCAAGTTCTTTTTGTGTATAATTAGCTTCTACCTTAGTACTATAAATTAATTTAACATCTTTTAATTCAATAAAAGTTCCTTCGGTAGATATGATTTGATTTCTAGGGTTAACAACTTGTATGTAAAATTTCTTATCACCTCTTTTTACAAACTCATTTCCTTCAACTGTGAAGCAAACACGCAATTGTTGTATTTTTTTATCGGTAGTTCTAGAATATTTATCTGTAATAATTTTTACTCCTCTAGCATTTATATTTGTAACAGATAACTTGTCAGCCTTAACTTTAATTTCTTTCTGTTTTAAAGCTTCTAACTTACTTAACGTCTTTTTATCTGAACTTATTTTATTATTTAGAAAAGCTACTTGTTTAGAATCTCTGTCAATTGATTTTTTTAAAACTTTTATCTGAGAATTAATTGCTTTTTCAGTTGAGCTTTCGAGATTTGTATTTTTATTTTCAATACCTTCAGATTCTTTATTTTCAAGATAATTAACATTGTTAAGTTCACTATCTTTTGTAAAATATTTTAATGAGTCATATTTTACTAAAATTTCATCTAATTGGCTTTGTTTTAATTTACTTTCTTCTGCAGATTTTTCTTTAAAACTATCAAAATTTGAATTTACTTTGTAAAAGTTAAATAACGAAAAAAGCAAAAGCAATGCTAAAATTAGCACACTTAGTTTTATTACATTATTTTTCTTTAAAGCCATTTGTTAATATTTTGATATAAATTAAGTCTATTTTTATATACTTAAAACTATTATTCGATAAAATGCTTAAAAATCTGTTGAAATTAATTTTCCCGAAGCTTTGTTATGGGTGTAATGAACTTTTATTGTTGAATGAAGAAATTATTTGTTCTTCATGTCGACACGATTTACCTTTAACAAATCATCATTTAAATCAAAACAATAATACAACAAAAAAATTTTATGGCATAATTGATTTAGAGTTTGGAGCTTCAATGTTATATTTTCATAAAAAAGGAATTGTTCAAAGTTTAATTCATCAACTAAAATACAAGGGAAGGGTCGAAATTGGAAATTTACTTGGTGAATGGTATGGAAATGAAATAAAGGACATAGAAATCATTAAGAATATAGACTATATTGTCCCAGTTCCTTTACATACTAGGAGAATTAAAGAACGAGGCTATAACCAAGTTGAAAGCTTTTGTAAAGCACTTTCAAACAAAACAGACATTCCATACATAGATAAATTACTTGTTAGAACTAAATACAATAAAACGCAAACAAAAAAATCCAAAAACGAAAGGCAAGAAAATGTTCAAAATATTTTTAATGCTAATTTCAACGAAAACAATTTCGGAAAACATTATTTATTAGTAGACGATGTTATTACTTCTGGAGCTACGCTTGAGCTTTGTGCTAAAGCGCTTTTAAAAATTCCTAATTCTAAAATCAGCATAATTACTATAGCATACACTCAATCATAAAAATATTTAAAAAATTATGTTTACTATAATTATAGTTGTTATTTTGCTTTAGAATTAAATTTACTTATGAAAAGAATTTATTTTATTTTGCTTTTAGTTGTTTTTGGTTCAATTTTTAGCTTTACTAGTTGTGCAAAAAGAGGCTTTATTACTGGTGGAGCTAAAGACACTTTACCACCTAAAATTACAAATAGTTTCCCTGAAAATTATTCTACAAATTTTAATGGAAAAGAAATTAAAATCTTTTTTAACGAGCTTATAAAGGTTAAAGACATCAATAAACAATTGATAATTTCTCCACCTATGAAAAAAAAGCCAATAATTGTTCCTCAGGGAAGTGCTAGTAAATTTATTTCTATTAAAATTTTAGACACATTACAAGAAAACACTACTTATAGCTTTAATTTTGGTCAGAGTATTATAGATAATAACGAAAATAATCCATTTTCTCAATTTAAATATGTTTTCTCAACGGGTGCTTATATAGACTCTCTTGCTTTAATTGGCAAAATTAAAGATGCTTACGAGCAAAAAGTTGAAAACTTTGTTTCGATTCAATTATATGATGCCGAAACATTTAATGATTCAACTATTTATAAAGAAAACCCTTTATATGTTACAAATACATTAGACACTTTGAAAGTGTTTGCTTTAGAAAATCTAAAAGCAGGAAATTACAAAATCATAGCATTAAAAGACATTAATAATAATTATAAATTTGATCCAAAATCTGATAAAATTGGTTTTTTAAAAGAAACGATTTCAGTTCCAAATGACACTTTGTTTCAGTTAGAACTTTTTAAAGAGTTAACTCCATTTAAGGCTACGAAAGTTTCTCAAGAATCAAACAATAGGTTTTTCTTGGCTGTCGAAGGTAATTCTAAAAACATTAAAGTTACGGCTTTAAATAATGACAAAAAAGTGCCTGTAATTGCAACTAAGTATCCTGAAAAAAACAGAGACTCTATTCAGTTATTCATTCCAAATATCAAATCGGATTCTTTAGTATTCAATGTTGAAAATGGATCTTTTTCAAAATCGTTTAAAGCAAAAATTAGAACTTTAGAAACAACCGACTCTTTGCAAATTAATATGATTCAAAAAAGTAATTTGCATTTTAGAGAAAAGCTAACTTTAAGTACTAAAACACCTATTGAAAAAATTGATCATTCGAAAATAACTTTATTAAATAGAGATTCTGTTTCGGTAAATTTCACAACAAATTATGATGAATTTAGCCAAAAAATTGAATTTGATTTTACAAAATCAGAAGAAGAAAAATATGATTTAAAAATATTACCTGGAGCCTTTTTAGATTTCTATGCTACAAGTAATGATACTTTAAATTTTAAAATTAAAACTAAAGCTTATTCTGATTATGGCAATTTAAAAGTAAATTTAAAAAACGTTAAACGTTTTCCAATTATTCTTGAAGTTCTTAATCCCAAAGGGGATGTTATTGCTTCTTCAGTTTCTAATGGCAAAGAGTTTTTACAATTTGACTTAATTGAACCAAACATTTATTCACTTCGTATAATTTATGATGACAACAACAATGGTATTTGGGACACTGGAGATTATTTAGAAAAACGCCAAGCAGAGGAAGTAAAATACTATTCTAAAACTATTGATGTAAGAGCAAACTGGGATGTAGATCAAGATTTTATTTTAGATTAATCAAAAAATCATCTTTATCGCTTAAAAAATTTAATTTTTGCCTTGTTTGAATCATTTTAGATTTATCTAAAGTTGCGAAAAATACACCATCTTTTTCATTTGCTTTCACAATTGAATTACCAAGCTCGTCAAGTATAGAAGAGTGGCCTATATATTCGTGTTTATTTACATCTAACCCTATTCGGTTAACACCGATAACAAAACTCATGTTTTCTATTGCCCTAGCCTTTAATAAAGCGTCCCATGCAGTAACTCTTGGCTTTGGCCAATTAGCAACATAAATTAGTAAATCATACTCTTCAATATTTCTACTAAAAACAGGAAAACGCAAGTCGTAACAAATTTGCGGGCAAATTTTCCAATCTTTATATTGAATTATTACTTTTTTGGTTCCTTGTGTATATTGCTCATGTTCTCCAGCCAATGAAAACAAATGTCTCTTGTCATAAGTTTCAATTTCTCCATTTGGATGAACAAAAATAAACCGATTGTAATATTTTGAATTTTCTATAATAATAATGCTTCCACAAATTGCAGTTTGTTTTGATTTTGCGATTTTTTGCATCCACTCTACTGTTTCTCCATTCATTGATTCCGCTAAATCTTTAGGAAACATGGTGAAACCAGTTGAAAACATTTCAGGCAATACAATTAAATCAACCGCCTGTGAAATTGTATTTATTTTATACTCAAATTGTATTCTATTTAATTTTGGGTTTTCCCAAACTAATTTGGTTTGAATAATTGCTATTTCCATACTATAAAAATAAAAAACGTCCTGAATATACAGGACGTTTTTAGTGACTATTTTCTTAAAAAACTACTTTACAATACTAGCTTTTAAATATTCTCTATTCATACGAGCAATGTTTTCAAGAGAAATTCCTTTAGGACATTCTACTTCACAAGCTCCTGTATTAGTACAGTTCCCGAAACCTTCTGTATCCATTTGATTTACCATGTTCATAACACGGTCTGCAGCTTCAACCTTACCTTGAGGCAACAAAGCAAATTGAGAAACTTTTGCAGAAACAAATAACATTGCAGATGAGTTTTTACAAGTTGCAACACAAGCTCCACAACCAATACAAGTTGCTGCATCGAAAGCATCGTCAGCATCTTTTTTGTTAATTGGAATATTATTAGCGTCTTGGGTATTTCCTGAAGTATTAACAGAAATAAATCCACCTACGTGTTGAATTCTATCAAAAGCACTTCTATCAACTACTAAATCTTTAACAACTGGAAAAGCTTTAGCTCTAAATGGCTCTATATAAATAGTATCACCATCTTTAAACATACGCATGTGCAATTGACAAGTTGTAACACCTCTATCTGGTCCGTGTGCTTCACCGTTAATATACAAAGAACACATACCGCAAATTCCTTCGCGACAATCATGGTCAAATGCAACAGGCTCATCACCTTTTTGAATTAATTCGTCATTTAATACATCTAGCATTTCAAGGAAAGACATATCTGGAGAAACATCGCTAATTTTATAATCAACTAGTTGTCCTTTATCTTGAGCGTTTTTTTGACGCCATATTTTTAATGTAAGATTCATACTTTTAAGTTTTAAAAGTCTTAATGTCTTAAAGCGGTAGACTTTTAATTTAGACAATCCACCTTTGACATTTGACTAATTTTATTTATAACTTCTTTGAACTAGTTTAATATTTTCAAATTTCAACTCCTCTTTATGTAAAACTGCCTCACTAGGTTTTCCTTTGTATTCCCAAGCAGCAACATAAGCAAAGTTTTCATCATCACGCATTGCTTCTCCATCTTCTGTTTGGTATTCTTCACGGAAGTGACCACCACAAGATTCATTTCTATGTAAAGCATCTTTTGCGAACAATTCTCCTAATTCCATGAAATCAGCTACACGCATTGCTTTTTCTAATTCTTGATTAAAACTATCTAAAGTCCCTGGAACACGAACATCTTTAAAGAACTCTTCTCTTAAAGCAGCGATTTCTTCGATTGCTTCATTAAGTCCTTTAGCATTACGCGCCATTCCAACTTTATCCCACATGATTTTTCCTAATTTCTTATGAAAATAATCTACAGAATGTGTACCGTTGTTATTAATGAATTTTTCTAATTGTTGACGTACATTATTCTCCGCTTCATCAAACTCAGGAGTATCCGTTGGGATTTTTCCTGTACGAATATCTGCAGATAAATAATCACCAATAGTATAAGGTAAAACAAAATATCCATCTGCTAATCCTTGCATTAAGGCAGAAGCTCCCAATCTATTTGCGCCATGATCAGAGAAGTTAGACTCTCCAATTGAGAAACATCCAGGAATTGTAGTTTGTAAGTTATAATCAACCCATGTTCCACCCATTGTATAGTGAACAGCAGGATAAATCATCATTGGTGTTTCGTATGGGTTTTCATCAACAATTTTCTCGTACATTTGGAATAAGTTACCATATTTATTAGCAACCACTTCAGTACCTAATTGTTTAACTAAATTAGCATCATTTTCATCTAGATGCTTAATTTTTGCTTGTTCTTTTCCATAACGTTGAATTGCAGAAGCAAAATCTAAATATACAGCTTCTCCAGTCTTATTAACACCAAAACCTGCATCACACCTTTCTTTTGCTGCACGAGATGCAACATCACGAGGCACTAAGTTACCAAAAGATGGATAACGTCGCTCTAAGTAATAATCTCTATCTTCTTCAGCCAATTGCGTTGGTTTTAATTTACCTTCACGTATTGCTTGAGCATCTTCTATTTTTTTAGGAACCCAAATACGCCCATCATTACGTAATGATTCAGACATTAAAGTTAATTTAGACTGATGATCTCCAGAAACAGGAATACATGTTGGGTGAATTTGTGTATAACAAGGGTTTGCGAAAAAAGCTCCTTTTTTATGAATTTTCCAAGCTGCAGTTGCATTACTTCCCATTGCATTGGTAGATAAAAAGAAAACATTTCCATAACCACCAGAAGCAATTACTACAGCATGAGCTGAATGTCTTTCAATTTCTCCTGTAACTAAGTTACGAGCAATAATTCCTCTTGCCTTTCCGTCTACTTTAACTAAATCTAGCATTTCATGACGGTTATACATTTTTATTTTTCCACGACCTATTTGACGATTCATTGCCGAATAAGCGCCTAATAATAATTGCTGACCTGTTTGTCCTTTTGCATAAAAAGTTCTTGAAACCAATACACCACCGAACGAACGGTTATCTAATAATCCGCCATAATCACGAGCAAAAGGCACACCTTGAGCAACACATTGATCAATAATATTAGCAGAAACTTCAGCTAAACGATGAACGTTAGCTTCACGAGCACGATAATCTCCTCCTTTTACAGTATCGTAAAATAATCGGAAAGTTGAATCACCATCTCCTTGATAATTTTTTGCTGCGTTGATACCTCCTTGCGCTGCAATTGAGTGCGCACGTCTTGGAGAATCTTGGAAACAAAATGCTTTTACATTATAACCTAATTCTGCAAGAGTAGCAGAAGCAGAAGCACCTGCTAAACCTGTTCCAACAACAATAATATCAATATTACGTTTATTAGCAGGATTTACTAGGTTAATGTGGTTTTTATAATCTGTCCATTTATCAGAAATTGGACCATTTGGTATTTTAGAATCTAAAGCCATAATCTTTTCGGATAAATATTATTTAGTAAAGTGAATATATAATGGAATAATAGCAAATAATAACGGTACTACAACCGAAAATGCTTTTCCTAAAAATTTAATTGTATTATTCAATTTAGGAGAATTAACACCTAAAGATTGAAAAGCACTTTGAAAACCGTGCCATAAGTGAAAACCTAAAACGATCATTGCCAACACATAACCAATAGTAGCAATTAATCCTGTTTTTGAATCTTGAAAGAAGGCAAATGTTATTTTATGAAGATCTTTATATAAATCAGCCATTTTAATATCAACTTGAGTATTATATAACTCTGTTCTGTTTTTAATTACAAGTTGCTTTGGCATTACTCCATCTGGTAATTTTTCACTTTCAGACTGAACTTGATCAACTGGAAAATACTGTCCTACAGATGTTCCTACATAAAATTCCTGAGGCATGCCTGGCTGAACCTCTATTGATTTTGTCATTAAAGGAATGTTTTTATCAAAATGCATTTTAGCCCAAAAATTAACCATGTGCGTTGCGATAAAAAACAAAATAAGAGTTCCTAGAACAGCCATGTTTCTAGAAGCAAAACCACTATTTGCAGCAGCATTGTTTTTTGCATAACCAATTGGTCTAGCTTTTTTGTTTTGGATAGTTAATAAAATTCCATCAACAGCATGAAATAAAATAGAAATGTAAGTTAGGTAAGAAAGCAGTTTTACAGCAGGATTAGTTGTCATGAATAAAGCATACTCATTAAACTGTAGAGGTGTTCCAAAAATTAATTGAAGATTACCCGCTAAGTGTCCCGCCAAAAACAAGCATAAGAATAAACCTGTAAGAGCCATCCAGTATTTTTTACCAATTGATGACTTTAGAAGTGCTGATTTTGCCATAATTTTTATTTGATTGTACTAATTTTAATTTAAAACCAAACAAAAATACAGCATATTACTATCAACTACAACCTTTTTTAACTAATTTATAATGAATTTAAAAAACGTTTAAGCTTGATTGAAAATCAACGGTTTAAAATAAAATTTACCTTTGAAAAGACGGAATCAAACCCCTAAGGCCCATATCTACAACATTTTCGCCGATTGATGGTTCATATTTTCCGTCAAAAGTGACCTCTTCCCACTCAAAACTATTATTTATAGAAAGCGAAAGTGTAACGTAAACATTCGTAATTTCATTATTTGTAATAACTAAATTATCTTGAAACTTACCTGTAACAACACAAGATCCCGATGGAATTGGAGAGGTTGAAGCGATTGGATTAGGAACTGTTGTGGAGCCTGGAGGTGCTTGGCCAGATGTTGCATATGGCAAATCATTTAAGCCAAAAGCCCAATATCCTTGCGGTCTATTCCCATTAATAGGAAATGAATTATTACCTATGTAATGTGTTGTAATATAGTTGTTATAACCAACAAAACTTTCTAATGTACCTATATAATCTACAGAATTACTTCTTACTGTAATATTATAATTTTGGTACGACAATGAGACACGAACATACTCGTAATTACCTTGAGGAACTTGACTTAATGGAATTGACAAAAAAACCTCATTTTCACCTACAATCTTAGCTTTACTAAAATCTATAGCTAAATCTCCACCCGCAATTGTTTCGGCCGCATGATATAAAACCGACCCTTCTCCCAATGCCGTATACTGATTTGGTACTAATTCAAAATAATGCGCGCTAATAGAATTAAAAACTGGAGATTGTGCAGCATTTCCTGAAGAAACTGATGAAGGCTGACCTAAATTATTTAATCTAATTTGATTTGGATCAAATTGAAACTTTATAATTAATTGTGGTTCAACAGAAACATCATCTTTATCCGAACAAGAAAGAGATAAAAATCCAACTAAAATTACTGCTAAAAAAACGCTTAATCTCATGTTTAGTATTTTTTATATTAAAAAAATCATACTATAGTTTATAACGAATTTAATATTTTATTATTGCTTCATTTTTTCAACAATTAACTTAGCACTATCCTTAAATTTATTAAACCCTATTTCAACAAAATAAACACCATCATTTAGATAATATTTATTATTTTTAGCTTTTATAATTTTTTCTTTTTTCAAATGTTTTTCAGCAACAGATAAATCATATTCTATAAAATTTAACCCCTTAACTAAAGAAATATTTTTAGAAAACAACAACTTCTTTTTATCATTTTTAACATTTAGGATTACTTTTTTTTCAGAGTTTGAATAAACAGAGATAGTCGTTTTTGGCTCAAACACATTTAACCAAGAGTTCCAAGCACTTCCCCAACGGTCAGATTTTTTTATTTTATCTATTTCAAAAACATGTATTTCTTTTGCCATAATACTAGCATCTAAGGCTTGTATTTTAGCTAAACTCACTTTATAAATTGAACGACCATGTGTTCCAACAACCAATTCTTTAGCCTTGGATTGAATTTTTAAATCATGAACTGCCACATTTGGCATTTCTGTAGAAAAACCTTGCCAAGACAAACCATTATCTATTGAAATATACAAGCCATTATCGGTACCAACATATAAAATATTTTCTTTTTCTGAATCTTCAACAATTACATTTACCGAATTAGTCAAGCCTTTCGAAATATTTGTCCATGTAGTTCCATAATCATCTGAAACATAAACATACGATTTAAAATCATCGTTTCTATAGCCATTCATGGTTACATAAACTCTTTCTTTCTTATATTTTGAAGACACAATTCGTGAAACCCATAGGTCTTCCGTTTTTGAACTGTTTTCTGGAATTTCAATTTGTACCCAACTTATGCCACCATCTTTTGAGACATGTATTAGTCCATCATCTGAACCCACATACAACAATCCAAACTGAAAAGGACTTTCTGAAATAGTTGTTATTGTTCCATAAGCAACATTTCCTTCTTTAAAACCTTTAGTTAAATCTTCGGATATTTTTTCCCAAGTTTTTCCTTGATTCATTGAGCGATGTAAGAAATTAGAACCAAAATACATAATATCTTGGTTATGAGAAGACAACAAAATGGGTGTTTGCCAATTGAAACGCAAAGGATTTTCTCCCTTTTTCGACTTTGGCGTTATTGATTCTAATTTTTCCATGCTTTTGTCAATTCTAAAATAATTTCCAAACTGAAAACCAGTATAAACTATATCTGAATTACGACTATCTACCTGAATTTGCATTCCGTCTCCACCCATAATACTTTGGTACGGATATTTTCCTTCTTGATGCCAAGAAACATCATGAGAATAATTGTTAGGACCAACCCAAACTCCATTATCTTGTAAACCACCATAAACATTATAATTTTTATCATAATCTACTTGAACTGCATATAATTGGCCTACTGCTTGATTATTACATTTTATCCAATTTGATCCATTATCATAACTAATATTAACACCACCATCATTACCATTTATGATATGATTAGGATTTTTAGGATTAACCCAAGTTACATGATGATCTGCGTGAACATTTTCTTTACTTATAGCTTCAAAAGTTTTCCCTCCATTATTTGAAAACAATAATGGCACTCCTCCAATATAAATTCGATTTTCATCACTTACATCTACGCTAATATTTGCAAAGTAATAACCATAAGTATAATAAAAATCATCTATAAATTTTTGATTCATTTTTACCCATGACTTTCCTCCATCAATAGATTTATAAACTTCACAACCTATCACTTCTGTTTCAAAAAGGGCTTTGTTAGCGTCTTGTAAAACTTTGAAAGCTTCTTTTGGTTCTAATCCAGAGTCTTCTACAAAATTCTTTATATTTTCCGCTCTATACTTTTCTCGCAAGCCTGCAGATTTTAAGGCAATATTCAATTCTTTGTTAGAAATATTAGAAAAACCTTCGCCTGGAGAACTCATCATTACAGGCAAACTTCCTTTACTTGATTCAGAAGAGGGTCTGTTATTTTGATTATCTAAAACAGCATAAATTACATTTTTATTAAATAGTGCTAATCCAATTCGACCAACACCTTCATTGTTTGGAAATCCACTTTCTGAATTAGAAATTAAATTCCAAGTAGTTCCAGCATCAGTACTTTTATAGATTCCTGAACCTTTTCCATTGCCTTTAAAATCCCAAGCTTTTCTGTCTTTTTGCCAAGCAGCAGCATATTGAATATTAAAATCATTTGGACTAACCACAACATCAATAACTCCAGTTTCATCATTTACAAAAAGTGTTTGTTTCCAAGTTTTTCCTCCATCTAAGGTTTTATAAATCCCTCTTTCTTTGTTCTTTGTATATAAATGTCCAATAACTCCAACAATAATTTCATTTATATTCTTCGGATTTACTAATATTCTACTAACATGATGGCTTTCAGGCAAACCTATGTTTTCCCAAGTTTTTCCTTTATCAGAAGATTTCAAAACACCGATTCCTGAATACGAAGAACGCGAAGCATTAACTTCACCTGTTCCTACCCAAATAGTTCCCGATTTCCAATCAACCGTAACCGAGCCACAGTTTAATGTTGGAGCTGAATCCATAACTGGCGTAAAACTATTCCCGTTATTTTTGGTGTACCAAAGTCCTCCAGAAGCATACGCTGCATAAAATTCTATAGGATTTTCAGGATTTACTGCTAAATCCACTATTCGACCACTCATGATTGTTGGTCCAATGTTTTGAAAAACAACTTTGTTAAATAAATTTTCTTGCGCAAAAACAAGCGATGAGACAAACAGAAATACTAAAAGAATTTTTTTCATGTAGGAGTTATTTGATTGGAAAATTAACCAATAATTGCTGTATGTCAAAATTTTACACAGGAATTAACAACTAATCCTTTTAAAGTTATTATTTTTGAAACTTTATTTTAATTTCGAGAAAATGAAATACCATCAAATAGACAAAGACTTATTTATTAAAAATAGAAAAAAGTTTGCTTCGCAAATGAAACCAAACGGACTTGCTATTTTTAATTCAAACGATATTTACCCAGTTTCAGCAGATAGCACTTTGCCTTTTGCTCAACATAGAGATATTTTTTACTTAAGTGGTGTAGATCAAGAGGAAAGTATTTTGTTGCTTTTCCCAGATGCTCCATATGAAAACCAACGTGAGATTTTATTTTTAAAAGAAACGAATGAACATATTGCCGTTTGGGAAGGTGAAAAACTAACTAAAGAACGTGCTTTTGAAGTTTCAGGAATTAAAAATGTGATTTGGTTACAAGACTTTGATAAAACATTAAAAGAATTAATGTCTTATGCAGATACGATGTACATTAATACAAATGAACATTACAGAGCAACAATTGAAACTGAAACTCGTGAAGCTCGTTTTATAAAAAAATGGAAAAACGATTATCCAGCACATAAAGTAGAAAAATCGAATCCAATTTTACAACGCATTCGTTCAGTAAAAGAAAGTGAAGAACTTGACTTAATTCAACAAGCATGTGATATTACTGAAAAAGGCTTTAGACGAATTTTAAATTTCGTAAAACCGAACGTAATGGAATATGAAATTGAGGCTGAATTTGCACATGAATTTTTAAGAAATCGTTCAAAAGGTTTTGCATATACTCCAATTATTGCTTCAGGAAATAACGCAAACGTTTTACATTATATTGAAAACAATCAACAGTGTAATGCTGGCGATTTAATTTTATTAGACGTTGGTGCAGAATATGCCAATTATTCTAGTGATATGAGTAGAACTATTCCTGTTTCTGGGAAATTTACTGAAAGACAAGCTGCTGTTTACAATGCTGTTTTACGCGTAAAAAACGAGGCAACAAAAATGTTAACTCCAGGAACACTTTGGAAACAATATCATGTAGAAGTTGGTAAACTAATGACTTCAGAATTATTAGGCTTGGGGTTATTGGACAAAGCCGATGTTCAAAATGAAAACCCAGATTGGCCAGCATACAAAAAATATTTCATGCACGGTACTTCTCACCACATGGGATTAGATACTCACGATTATGGTTTATTGTATGAACCAATGCAAGCGAATATGGTATTTACTGTTGAACCAGGAATTTATATTCCAAAAGAAGGTTTTGGAATTCGTTTAGAAGACGATGTTGTAATTCAAGCAAATGGAGAACCATTTAATTTAATGCGTAACATTCCTATTGAAATTGATGAGATTGAATCGATTATGAATTCTTAATTTTCAAGCCAAAATATAGATAATAGGCGACTCACGATTGTGGGTCGTTTTTTTTAATCTTACTTTTGCTCCACCAACTTATCAACAAGCAATTGAAACACACTTTTTACAAAAACACCAAAATAGCGTATTCAGATACTGGAAAAGGAGCTGCAGTTGTGCTTTTACACGGTTTTTTAGAAAATTCAACTATGTGGAATTATCATGTTGAAAAATTAACGAAAAAACACCGTGTCATTTGTGTCGATTTATTAGGTCATGGCGCTACAGATTGTTTTGGTTATGTTCATACTATGGAAGACATGGCAGATGCTGTACATCATGTTGTTCACGAATTAAAATTACGTAAAGTAGTTTTAGTTGGTCATTCAATGGGTGGTTATGTGGCGTTGGCTTTCGCCGAATTATATCCAGATATGATGAAAGGTTTGGTTTTAGTAAACTCAACCGCAAGGGCAGATAGTGACGAACGAAAACTAAACAGAGACAGAGCTATTTTAGCCGTTAAAAAAAACTACATTACCGCAATTCGTATGGCAATTGCTAATTTGTTCAGCGAAGAAAATAGAAACAAGTTAATTGAAGAAATCGAAGCAGTTAAAGAAGAAGCTTTAAAAACACCTGTACAAGGAATTGTTGCTGCGCAAGAAGGCATGAAAATGCGTAACGACAGAGAGGTTTTATTACATTTAACCCCGTATCCTAAAGTATTAATTTTAGGAAAAAAAGATCCTGTTTTAAACTTCGAAGAAAATAAAGACCAAATAGACAACTCAGAAGTTGAATTAGTCACTTTTAATGACGGACACATGAGCCATATTGAAAATAAAAATGAACTTACGGAAGTTTTATTGCGTTTTTTAAAGAGGGTTTAACCTTCATATTGTTTAATTTCAACAATAGATGATGGAAGTGAGAAACCATTTTCGGTAAGTGCCAACAATGCATTTTTCATTACTTGCGTTCTAATGGCTAAATGATAACTTTTTGACGAACTTTTAAAAGTATCCAACCAAAAATAAACCTTTAAGTTAATTGTACTTGTCGCAAATTCATCAATTACTACCGTTGGTTTTTTTGAATCAAGTAAAACACCTTCTGTTTTTGAAACCGATTCAATGATTAACTCAATTGCTTTTGGAAGATCACTAGAATAATCAATTCCCATCATGAATTCATTTCGAAGAAAACCATCAATAGTATAATTAATTAACGGCGATTTCAATATTTGAGAATTAGGTACAAAAACGTCTTTCCCATCGGTAGTTTTAATGATTGTTTCTCTAATTCGAAGCTCTTTTACATATCCAATTAGGTTTTCGGTTTCAATTAAATCATCTTCTTTAAACGGACTTTTGAATGCCAATAAAATTCCGGCTAAGAAATTTTCGCCTATATCTTTAAATGCAAATCCAATAACGAAAGTTAAAATTCCAGCTCCAGCTAAAATTTTGGAAGTGATGTTTTGAAAACCTATTAAATCTAAAAAGAAAACAATGGTAATTATTTTTATAATTCCTGCTATAATTTGTGCAATAAAAATTCCAGATAAAGTGTTTTTAACTTTAGATTTAATTCTATTTTGCGTAAATCTTTTTCCAAAATTAGCAATTGTAAAACCTATAATTAAAACAACAACTCCAATTAAAAAACCAGGAGCATTTTGTAAAATGGTATCGTAATAAAATTGTAGTTTATCAATTAACTTGTCCATAGATGTTGTTATAATGTTTCTTTAAACGGAATTTCTTCATTTAAAATTTCTAGTATTAAATGTACTAATTCTATTTTAAATGACTCAATGGTTTCCATATTGATTTCAGCTATTGCATTTTTTCCTTTTCCTAAACCAAAAGGCATGAAACCTTCTTTCATATTTTTAAACGAAATAATTCCGGCTTGAATATCTTGATTTTGGAACATTTCACTATTTTGAAACATCATGGCATAACAAAGCAACTGAATTACTTTTTCATTTTTAAGATTAGCTGTTAAACCGTCAAAATCATTAACACGTAAATTTCTTTGTTCTACTTTTCCAGACTTATAATCAATAATTCGAATACTTCCATTTCGTTCTTCAATTCGGTCAACCTTTCCAGCAATTTTTACAGGATAAGGCAAATCTTCATGCTCAATAATAACTTCTAAGGAAGCTTCTAGGCAAATTACTTTTATGGCTTCATTATTTTTAACAGCACTTTTTTCGGTCATTAGAAAATTATAAATATTCCGTTTAGCCACTTCAAAAGCCAATAAGTTTTTACCTTTTTTAATTTCACCTTCTTTATAAACTATCTTAAATTGTTTTAATGTTACTCCTTCGATTTTAGATAACATTTCTTCAATATGGTGTTCGGCTAAATAAACCCCAATAAAAGGCTTGTAAAGCTCCTCAAGTGCTTCGTGAATAATTGTTCCTAATGTGTTTACCGCAACACTTTCTTCTACTTCTTCTACTTCTCTAATTCTCAAGACTCTTTGAAAATAAAATTGCATTGGATTACGAATATAACTCGTGAGTGAAGAAGGAGAAAAGCCTTTATCTGTTGCGATTTCTTTTAAGCGTTCAAGAACTTTCTCCGTTTTTTCAATTTCCATTACTTCATAAGCTGATTTTGGCAATACAGCATTGTAAATTTCGTGAGTTAAAGTATGTTTAGGTTGCTTCTCAATTTCTAATTGGGTTAAGAATCGACTTTTTTCTCCTGCATCTATTCCTTCATTATCGGTATTATAAAGTAAATAAATATTTTTTGCTCTCATCAACAAGTGATAGAAATGGTAACTGTAAATAGCATCTTTCTCTTTATAAGTTGGCAATCCTAGTTCTCTTTTAACATCGAAAGGAATAAATGAATTTTGTGATTTGCCCGATGGAAACTTACCTTCGTTTACAGAAGTTATAATTACGTTTTCAAAGTCCAAAACTCTACTTTCTAAAACTCCCATAATTTGCAAACCTGATAATGGTTCGCCTTCGAAAGAAACTTCTGCTAAATCTAAAATTTGTTTGTAAATAACTTGTAAAGTTTCAATTGAATCAATTTTACCATATTTTTCTTGATAACTTATTAACTTATTAATGACTTTATAAATCGCATAAATGAAAGTTTTAGATACTTTTTCTTCTTCAATATCATTACTTAAAAACTCTTTAATTTGAAGTAAGATTAGCGAAAGTGTTTTTAAAACCTCATCGCAATTTGAATTCCACTTATTAAACAATAAGTCGAAAAAAGTATTATTTGAATTGGGATATTTCTCGTTATATAGTCGAATTAAAGTTTCATGAGAGAAGAAGGTAAAGTTGTTATCATTAATTACTGAAATAAGCATTGAAACGTTTACATAAGACTCTATTAATGGATGGTTTAAAACTTCTAAAACATCTTTATAATAAAGCGTGTAAGATTTTTCGTTTCTGTTTATTGCATTCGTATGTAGTTTAAATAATTTAGTAATTAGAATTTGTGCAGGATTATTCTTGCCCGAATAACCCATGGTAATATTTAAACTTTCTATAGTGTTTGGTAATCCATAAAGAATAGGAATTAATAAATTCTCATCTCCTAAAACCAAAGCTGTTTTGTTAATATTTGCGCCGTTATTAGACAGCTCTTCTATAATATTTCCTGCAATTTTTGCTTGTCCAACTGATTTTGGTGTTCCAATGATTTGAATGTTTTTCTCATCTTGAAAACAATTAGTTATCCATTCAAAAGGTTGCGTTGAATAGTTCTTCCAGTTTTGTTTAAATCTTCTGATAAATAGACCAGCATCATGAAAAGGATCTTTTAAAAAGACATCATCAATGTCCCAATAAATTTTTGTTTGATTTGTATACAATAAATGTTGAACTATTTTTTCTTCTGCTTGATTTAATGCATTAAAACCAGCAAATACAATGATTTTATTTCCAATCTCTGCAGCAAATGATTTGCATTTTTTATCTGCTTCTCTATAAATTAAACCTTGATAACCGCATTTTTTATTTAAAAGGTGTTTATAAAATGTTTCGTAATAAAGCGGAAGTTTGTCCCAAAATTCTAAATGATTATCTATTAAAGAAGTTTTATCAGAAGGCTTTAAGTCCCATCTTTTAAGCGCTTCAATTTCTTTTAAATAAGAAAAAACATCTTTCGGATCAATTAAATAACGGTCAATTTCATTAAAATCTTGAATTAATGTTTTTGCCCAATTAGAGAAAAGCTCAAATGTTTGCTGTTTATCTTTTGGAGTTATTTGTAAATACACATCGTAAAACTCAAATAACAATTCAATAGAGTCTATTGAACGAATTCCTGAAATATCTTGTACAAGATCTTCAATACTAATAATTTTTGGTGCAAATACAGTTGTAGTTAATTTGTTTTTTAGACTTTGTAACAAAAAGACTTTTGCTCTTTTATTAGGCAAAACAATTTGAATATCATGTAATTTCTGTTGAAAATCAATTATTATTTGATTTGCTAACTTATCTAAAAAAGTAGTTTCATTCATATTATAAAAATAAAAAAACGCCCTGAATAATCAGGGCGTTTTTCTTATATATTTTTGAAAGAAATTATTTTACTAATTTCACTTCAACTCTTCTATTATTAGCTCTTCCTTTTGAAGTTTTGTTAGAATCAATTGGTTTAGATTCTCCAAAACCAGCTGAAGTTAATCTAGCAGCATCAATTCCGTTTTCAACTAAGTAAGTTTTAACAGCAGCAGCTCTTTCTTCAGATAATTTTTGGTTTAATGAATCAGAACCTTGACTATCTGTGTGACCTTCGATCATGAAGTTAGCACTTGGATATTCTTTTAATATTTCAGTAATAGCTTGTAAAACTGGCATTGTTTGTTTTTGGAAAGAAGATTTTCCAGAGTTAAACAATATTGTTTTAGCATAACTATTTAATTTATTCATAGCTTCGTCAGAAACTTCAGGACATCCGTTGTTAGCAACAGTACCAGCAACTTCAGGACATTGGTCATCTTTATCAGCAACACCATCTCCGTCAGTATCAGGCCAAGGACAACCAGCATTAGCAGCAGGTCCTTTTACTTCTGGACAATTGTCATCTTTATCCGCTACTCCGTCTCCGTCAGCATCAGGACAACCATTCATAATTTTAGTACCTTTTACTTCTGGACAAGCATCTTCGTTATCAACGATTCCATCACCATCTGTATCAGGGCAACCGTTAAATTCAGCTAAACCAAATACATCTGGACAACTATCATCTTTATCAGCAATTTTATCACCATCTGTATCAGGACAACCCATAAATTCTTTTAAACCAGGAATTTCCGGACACGCATCATCTTTATCATAAACACCATCTCCATCAGTATCTTTACCTCCAAATTTGAAAGTAAGACCTGCAAAATGTTGCATATGAGTAGGAACGTCTAAATCTGGTGTTCTTGTATCGTCAAAAGAAAACTTATATGTAGATTGGAAGCTTAAACCAACATGGTCAGTTAACCAAAAAGTTAACCCTAATCCACCATTAACAGTACCTGCAGAAGCATCTCCAAAGAAAGTATAACCTCCACCTACATGTGCAGAAGGGTCAATTATTTTAGATTTGATTAATTGTTGGAAACTGTATTTAATAACAGCATCTACACCATAATAGCTTAAATCACCAGGATTTGTTACCGTATAAGTGTTTATAGTTCCAGGAACCTTGTCAACCATTCTTGTAATTCTGTTAACAGAACCTGTTAAACCAAAAGAAAAATTATCTCCAACGTATCTAGACACGGTTAATGAAGATACAGCAGGAATCATATTCCAGTGGTCTTCTGCGTTAAAATATTCAGAGAATTGTTGTTTCATAGGTCCAGAAGCACTAATTTTAGTGTCAACTGCATTAGCTCCAACAGAGATTGCCCATGGATTGTTACTATCTTGTGCTTGTGAAGTTACTCCAGCAAACATTAAAGCAGCAATAAATAATTTGTTTAGATGTTTCATACTTTATAATTTAATTACAATACGTTATAATTAGAGCAAAAGTAGTATTTTTTTTTAATTACAAAAAATTTTGTTAAAAAAAGTACTACTAAAATTGTATTATTTAATAATATCTAAGTTTTTACCTACTTCAATAAATGCATTTATAGCTTTATCTAAATGATCTTTTGTATGAGCGGCAGATAATTGAACTCTTATTCTCGCTTTTTCTTTTGGAACTACAGGAAAGAAGAATCCAATTACATAAACCCCTTTTTTAAGCAATTCTTCAGACATTTTTTGTGCTAATTTAGCATCATAAAGCATCACAGGCACTATTGCCGAATCTCCATCAATTATATCGAAACCTGCTTTCTTCATTCCTTCTTTAAAGTAGTTGGTATTCCATTCTAATTTATCTCTAAGCGAAGTGTCTTTTTTTAATAATTCAAAAACCTTTAAAGAAGCACCAACAATTGATGGAGCTAATGAATTTGAAAACAAATATGGACGTGAACGTTGACGCAAAATTTCAACCACTTCCTTTTTAGCAGTTGTATATCCACCCATTGCACCACCAAGAGCTTTCCCTAATGTTCCTGTAATAATATCTACACGACCCATTACATTTTTAGCTTCTAACGTCCCTTTTCCTGTTGCGCCAATAAAACCTGCAGCGTGACATTCATCAACCATAACCAAAGCATCATATTTATCTGCTAAATCACAAATTTTATCTAATGGAGCAACTAAACCATCCATTGAGAAAACACCATCAGTAACAATAAGCTTGAATCTATGACCTTTTTCAGTTGCAGCTACAAGTTGCGCTTCTAAGTCAGCCATGTCATTATTTTGGTAACGATAACGAGCCGCTTTACACAAACGCACACCGTCAATAATAGAAGCATGATTTAAACTATCAGAAATAATACAATCTTCTTCTCCTAATAAAGGTTCGAAAACTCCTCCATTTGCATCAAAAGCCGCAGCATATAAAATAGTATCTTCTGTTCCATAGAACTCCGCTATTTTTTGTTCTAATTCTTTATGAATATCTTGTGTACCACAAATAAAACGTACAGATGACATTCCGAATCCATGAGAATCTAAAGCGTCTTTTGCTGCTTGAACTACTTCAGGATGTGAAGAAAGCCCTAAATAATTGTTTGCGCAAAAATTTAAAACTGTTTCACCTGTGGAAACTTTAATTTCAGCACCTTGAGGCGTTGTAATAATTCGTTCTTTTTTAAACAATCCGTTTTCACGAATAGCGTTTAATTCATTTTCTAAGTGTTGTTGTATTTTACCGTACATTTTTAAATGTTGATTTGGTTATTCGTTATTTTTTAAAATTTACTGAAGTTACAAAAGTACAACTTCTATTTTTTCTCCTATATAAACTAATGCTTTTTTTGCAATTGTATAATTCATTTCATGGAGCACAAAAGCATATTCATTGATTTGATTTTGGTGTTTTTGGTTTTTCTCACCGGTTTTATAATCCAACAGATAAACTTTATTATTAAAAACAACTACTCTATCTGGTTTTAGATTTTGATATCCGTTTTTCAAAATTGTCTCTTCGTTATATACTACTCCGTTTCCGTTAAAAAATTCAATCAAATTAGGCTCTGCTATAATTTGCTCTACCTTATCTTGAAAAAGTTCTTGCTGAGAAATTGTAATCAATCCATTTTCAATTGCTTTTTGAATTGCAAAGTATGAATCTTCTTTTGCAATAATATATGACATAATTTCATGCAAAATATTACCAAATTCAATAGCTTGCTGCTGATCGGTATTCCACATTAAAGCTTCTCGTTGTGCAATTTTTATACTACTAGAGTTGAGCTTTTCCTTTACCAATGAAATTGTTTTTTGCTCTTTAACTTCATATATTTCTTTTGAACATTTTGTGGAATTTCCAAATTCATATTCCAACTTTGTTTCATCATATATTCCTATATTTTGCAAATATTCTATAAAATAAGAAGATAAATTATCTGGTAAACCGTTTTTATTTAACAAATGGTTTGAAATTACATACAATTGCTCTTCTGCTCTAGTTAAAGCAACATATAATACATTTACAATGTCTAGAACTTCTTCTTGACTTTTAACTTCATAGATTTCTTTAGCCTTTTCTCCATATTCTAAGACTTCTTTTTTAGAATTGACTAATGCTTTTGGAAAAACTATTTCTTCATCTTCGTCAAAATCAACCCAAATTTTATTTCTAATTTTTCTATTAAAATCTTCATCTGCAAAAGGATAAATGACTACAGGAAACTCTAGTCCTTTTGATTTATGAATGGTCATTATACGAATAGCATCATTTCCTTCAGGCGAAGGAATACTTTTTTGAAACCCAGTTTTTTCCCAATATTCTAAAAAATCGCCAATACTCGATTGCAATTTACTATCGCGTTCTAAAACTAAATCTAAAAAATATTGCACATAAGAAGTGTTGGTTTTTTCCTGAATAAAAACATCCACAATAATTTCAACCGCTTCGTACAAAGATTTTTTTCTGCAATTTTGAAATGAAATAGAAATGTTTATTTTTTTAAAAAAAGCTTCTAATTCATTTTCCGATAAATCTTTGGTTAGCGCAATAAAATCGTGCGTTGAATATGCTTTTTGCAAATTCTTAGCAATGTAATACAAAACATAAACTTTCGATTCTTGATCTTTATTGCTTTTTAAATACCTTAACAAACTTATAATCAACTTAACTTCAGTCGCGTTTTGAATCAATAAGGTTTCCGAGGACAAAATAGGAATTTGATTCTCGGTTAAAAAGTTTGCTAAAGCAACTCCGTCTGATTTTTTTCGCGTAAGCAAAACAATATCTCTAAACTGAAAACCTTTATCTAAAACATTATAAATAGTTTCTAAGGTTTTGCTTAAGTAATATTTAGTTTTAGCTGAATACACGTTGTCTTCGTCGAATTCAGTAGAAAAATCCTCATTATCTTCTTTTGGAACTTCAATAAATGAAAGGTTTACGTAGCCGCCTATTTTAGAATTTATTTCTTGATGACTATGATTTAAATATAAATCAGCATAATCTTCATTTGAAAATTTATTAGACAAATATGCAAAAAAATGGTTGTTAAATGAAATAACTTCAGAGTAACTACGGTAATTTGTCCCTAATCTAAAAACCTCTTTTTCCTTATTTGAAAACGGATATTCATCTAAATCATTTGGGTTATCAGTTTTACTTAACTTAATAAATTGTTCAGCTTTTCCTCCACGCCATCGATAAATAGATTGTTTTGGATCGCCAACCAACATTAACGTTCCTTTTACTCCGTTATCTTCACTTGCAACCGCATTATCTATTAATGGAATTAAATTTTTCCATTGCATAATAGAGGTGTCCTGAAATTCATCGACAAAAAAATGTCGGTATTTTTCGCCCATTCTTTCATATATAAAAGGCGCAGGTTGGTTTTGTATTTCGTTGAAAATAATTTTGTTAAAATCAGAAATAGAAAGAACATTTTTCTCTTCTTGAATGTTTTTAAATTCTAAATGAATCGTATTTAATAAGGAGAGCGGGTTAATGTTTTGGAGAAATGCTTGATAAAATGAGGTTTTAGAGCAATTGTAATAACATTTTTGTAATAAAACCAGTAATTCTCCAGAAACAGATTCAATAGCACTAATATCTTTAGCGGTTTTATTAATTGCAATATCTTCAAAATGAACATATTTAGAAAAGTCTTTACTCTCTAAATTTCCTTCTTTAATTTTAGTAATATGATTTGGAAAAGTGCTTCTTGAGAAAGATTTTAAATCAATTCCATTTTCGGAAAGTATTTGAAAACATTGATCTGCTAATCCAGAATTTTGTTCCTGAAAAAACATTATTCTTTCGCTCAACCTTTTTTTTATTTGAGAGAAATCATCAAATGTTTTATCTTCAAATTGAGTCAATTCGTTTGCATTATTTTCATTGGTAATTAACTTTGAAACCTCAAATAATTCTTTAGAAATGTCCCAATTTTTATCTTCGTCGGTTTTGTTTTTAGTGAATTCAATTAACAAATCAGTAAGTATTTGTTCTTCGCCAACTTTAGAGATTACCAAATCGACCGCTTCTTGCAAAAGTGCATCCGTATCTAAAGAAACCTCAAAATTGGCGGGTAAGTTTAAATCTTGTGCAAACGCACGAATAACTTTATGTGTAAATTTATCAATTGTAGAAATTCCAAAAGCAGCATAATTATGAATAATGTTTTTAATGATAGCTTTGGCCTTTTCTTTTATAGTTGCTATTGACAATCCTGTTTCTTTAGCAATATCTTTTAGCAACAGCATTGATTTTTCAGAAGTATTCTCTTTTGAAAAATCATAAAGATTATCAATAATACGAGATTTCATTTCCTCTACAGCTTTATTTGTAAAAGTTATGGCTAAGATTTTTTTATATGCATCGTTAGTTGGCGAATTAAATAAAATTTTTAGATACTCTTTTGTGAGTGTATAAGTTTTACCTGATCCAGCAGAAGCGTCGTATAAACTAAAAGCGGGTGTATTCAATGTGTTATATTTTTCTTAATTATAGTGGTATAAGAACAATCTATTTTTTAATCCAAAGTTAAATTTATAACTTTGAAATCATTAATACTAATATAAAATTATAAAATTATGGCTTTCGAATTACCACAATTACCATATGCGTATGACGCCCTTGAACCACATATTGATGCAAGAACAATGGAAATACACCATACTAAACATCATAATGGATACACAACTAATTTAAATGCTGCCGTACAAGGAACAGATTTAGAAGGAAAAACTATTGAAAATATTTTACTTAATCTTGACATGAGTAATGCTGCCGTAAGAAATAATGGAGGTGGTTTTTACAATCACAGTTTATTTTGGTCAGTAATGTCTCCAAATGGAGGTGGTTTACCTTCTGGCGAATTAGCAGATGCTATTGAAAGTGCTTTTGGATCATTTGATGCTTTTAAAGCAGCATTTGCTAAAGCTGGTGCAACTCAATTTGGATCAGGTTGGGCTTGGCTTTGTGTAAAAGATGGGAAACTTGAAGTTTGCGGAACTCCAAACCAAGACAACACTTTAATGCCTGGTGTAGGATGTGGTGGAACACCAATTTTAGGAATGGATGTTTGGGAACACGCTTATTATTTAAACTATCAAAACAGAAGACCAGATTACATTGAAGCTTTCTTTAATGTTATTAACTGGACAGAAGTAGCAAGAAGATTTGCTATCGCAAAATAATCTTTAAACATTTACATAAAAGGTTCGCAAATTGCGAACCTTTTTTTATTTCTTTTACTTTTCAGTCAGAATATATAAAATAAAAAAGGTATGCATTGCATACCCTTTTTGCCCCAAATCTACCATAAAACTTAACCTACTAATTTTCTGGTAGGGCTAAAGTAGAATGATTTCTATTTTTTACACAAAAAATTTGACGAATAACCTAAATAGCCGATAAACTGCATTCTTTTAATTTATCTAAGCGAGTTAAAACAAAAAAAGGTGAAATTTCTTTCACCTTTTTGCCCCAAATCTACCATAAAACTTAACCTACTAATTTTCTGGTAGAGCTAAAGTAAGTTAGATATTTTTAATTTCATTAAATATTTGTTTAATGTAGCAATATAATCGTTTAAGTGTAAATTAGTATGCACGAGCATCATTTCCTTCATAAAAATTTAAGAAAGCTTTATTTACTACCCTGTTTCCTCCATTTGTAGGATAATCTCCTGTAAAGTACCAATCACCTAAATTTTTAGGACATGCTAAATGTAAATCAGCTACTGTTTGATATATAATTTTAACTTCAGCATTTGTATTTTCTGGAGTTAACATTTCTGAAATTTTATCCGAAATTTCTTCATCTGTAAATGGAGCATAAATTTCTTTTACAAAATTAACTACCTCAGCATCTTTTAGATTTTCTTGTGCCTTTGATTTTTTATAGACATCTTCAACAATGTGAAGTAAATTTCTATCTTTTAATAATTCTAATGCAGCTCTAAATGCGACTAAGCCCTCTAGCTTTGCCATATCAATACCGTAACAATCAGGATAGCGTATTTGTGGTGCAGATGAAACAACAACAATTTTCTTAGGCTTAAGTCTATCCATCATTTTAATGATACTTTGCTTAAGAGTAGTTCCTCTTACAATACTATCATCAATAATAACTAAATTATCGGTTGTTTTAACAATACCATAAGTTACATCATAAACATGGGCTACTAAATCGTCTCTACTACTGTCTTCCGTAATAAATGTTCTAAGTTTTGCATCTTTAATTGCTACTTTCTCTGTTCGAATTTTAACTGCTAAAATTTCAGCTAATTTTTCTTCAGATAAAACTTCTCTATTATTTAAAATCTCAGTTGTTTTTCTTTGATTTAGAAAATCTTGAGCTGCTTCAACCATTCCGTAAAAAGAAGTTTCGGCCGTATTTGGAATGTAAGAAAAAACCGTGTTATCTGTGTCGCTACCAATTGATTTTAAAATAGCAGGAAAAATTAATCTTCCTAGTTTTTTACGCTCTTGGTGAATTTCTACATCACTTCCGCGAGAAAAATAAATGCGTTCAAAAGAACAAGCTTTTTTAAGTAAAGGAGTTCTAACTTCATTAAGTGAAACAGAACCATCTTTTTTAACTACAATGGCATTTCCTGGCGCTAATTCTTGAACTTTTTCAAAAGGAACATTAAATACCGTTTGAATAACTGGTCTTTCTGAAGCAACAACTACAATTTCATCATCTTCATAAAAATAAGCCGGACGAATCCCTGCTGGATCGCGCATTACAAATGCATCACCATGACCTAATAATCCGGCCATTGCATAACCTCCATCCCAATTACGAGATGCGCGTTCTAAAATTCTAGGAATATTTAATCTGTCTGCAATCACTTTGGAAGCTTCTTGCTTAGTAAATCCTTCTTGTTTAGCTTGTTTGTATATTTCAGTTACCTCATCATCTAAAAAATGACCTATTTTTTCCATTACAGTAACCGTATCTGCTAATTCTTTCGGATGCTGACCTAATTCAACCAAACTATCGAAAAGCTCTTTAACGTTTGTCATATTAAAATTACCTGCTACAATAAGGTTACGGTGCATCCAATTGTTCTGACGCAAGAATGGGTGAACGCTTTCGATACTGTTTTTCCCAAATGTACCGTAACGCACATGCCCTAAGAAAAGTTCACCTATATATGGTATATTATCTTTTTGTAACTGTACATTATTGTGATATTCGGGATGCTCTAATAATTCTTGATTAATTCTTTCGTTTACTTGCGCAAAAACGTCTTTAATAGGATTAGCATCGTTAGAACGAATACGGCTTATATAACGTTGCCCTGGAGCAACATCTATTTTTATACTTGCTAAACCTGCACCATCTTGACCACGATTATGCTGTTTTTCCATTAACAAATACATTTTTTGTACACCATAAAAAGCTGTACCATACTTTTCTTTGTAATACTCTAAAGGTTTTTTTAGTCTTAAAAGTGCAATTCCGCATTCATGTTTAATAGCGTCACTCATTGTATGTAGTGTTGTGTGTTGTTATTATATATACAAAAATGCCCCGAAAATTCGAGGCACGTTTTTATTCTTCTAATTCAATTTCAAATTGTGTTAATGCTTTAAATTGTTTTAAACGTGCATTAACTTCTTTTTTATCTAGTTTTTGCATACGCTCAGTTCCAAATTTCTCTACGCAAAATGACGCCAAATTAGAACCGTAAATAATTCCATTTTTCATATTATCAAACGAAATGTTTTCACTTTGAGCAATATAACCTGCGAAACCACCTGCAAATGTATCTCCAGCTCCTGTTGGATCAAACACTTCTTCTAATGGCAAAGCTGGCGCAAAAAACACTTCATTATCTTGGAATAATAATGCTCCATGTTCTCCTTTTTTAATTACTACATATTTTGGACCCATTGTATGAATCTTTTGAGCCGCTTTTACTAATGAATACTCTCCAGATAACTGGCGCGCTTCTTCATCGTTAATTGTAATTACATCTACACGTTTAATTACATCTAATAATTCTGGTAAGGCACAATCCATCCAAAAATTCATTGTATCTAATACAATTAACTTAGGCTTTTCTTTCATTTGATCTAATACTCCAGATTGCACTAAAGGATGTAAGTTTCCTAATAAAACAACATCAGAATTTTTATAATCTTGAGGAACTACAGGGTTAAAATCAGCCAATACGTTTAATTCAGTAACTAAAGTATCGCGAGAATTTAAATCGTTATGGTATTTTCCGCTCCAAAAGAATGTTTTTCCGCCTTTAACCACTTCAATTCCATCTATATTTACACCATTATTGGTTAATAAATCTAAATACTCTTGAGGAAAATCTTCACCTACTACCGAAACAATTGCTGCATCTACATTAAAAAAGTTAGAGGCTAAACCAATATAAGTTGCTGCTCCACCTAAAATTTTATCTGTTTTTCCAAAAGGTGTTTCAATAGCGTCAAAAGCTACTGTTCCCACTATCAATAATTTATTCATTCTAATCTATTTGAAATAAGGGGCAAAGATAAGTTTTAGTTTAGAAGTTTAAAAGTTTATGGGTTTAAAAGTTTTTAGAACCTTGTTAACCTACAACAACTTCTCCTCTTCTCTTTCATAAAAAACATCAACAGAAAGTTTTTCTTGCTGAGAAGCCATTACTGCCAACTCATCGCAACGTTCGTTTTGAGGATGATTATTATGACCCTTTACCCATTGAAAATCTACTTTATGGTTTCGGTAAGCTTTTAGAAATCGGATCCATAAGTCGGGATTCTTTTTTCCTGCAAAATTTTTCTTTTCCCATTGAAAAACCCAACGCTTTTCGACAGCATCTACCACATATTTAGAATCGGAAACTACTAAAACTTTAGTTTTTAAATTTTTTAGCTTTTCTAAACCCACAATAACAGCCAACAACTCCATTCTATTATTAGTAGATTTTCGAAAACCTTCATAAAATTCTTTTTTATAAGGAGTGCCCACCATTTCCATAACTACTCCATAACCAGCAGGGCCAGGATTTCCTTTAGCAGCACCGTCTGTATATATGTGTACTTCGTGACTCAAGTAAATAGTGATTAGTGATTAGTGATAAGTTGTTCAATAACAATCGGAAAATAATCATGTTCTAATTGATGTACTTTATTTGCAATTTCTTCGGCAGAAGTACAGTTTTCAATAGAAATTTTATGCTGAGAAATATATTCACCTTCATCATAATGTTCATTTACATAATGAATGGTGATTCCTGTTTCTTTCTCCATATTTTCTATAACAGCTCTATGTACATTCATTCCATACATTCCTTTTCCACCATATTTAGGTAAAAGAGCAGGGTGAATATTAATTACTCTATTTGGAAACTGATTTATAATAGATTCTGTGAATTTTAATAAAAATCCGGCTAAAACAATCAAATCTGGATTAATTTCATGAAGTTTTTGAAGTACAAAACCATCATTTAGGTTAGCTTTTTTAAAAATAACGGCATCAATTTGATGATTTTTTGCAATTTTAAGTACTTTGGCATCAGGATTGTTAGTAAAGATAGCGACTACGTTTGCAAAAGTTGTTTTTTTGAAATGTAATATAATCTTTTCTGCATTGGAGCCATTGCCAGAAGCGAATAACACTATTTTTTTCATTTATCCTGTAATTTTAATTACACAAAAAAAAGAATAATAATTGGTAAAAAATAGAAAAAAGAAGTCTTTGTGAATTATTTTTTTTTAAATTCGTAGTCACATTTAGGAACAAAATTGTTGTTTTAAAATAAAGTTTTTTATTTTTGCCAACAAATTAAATTAAAATTAAAAGATTATGTCAGACATTGCATCAAGAGTAAAAGCGATTATCGTAGACAAATTAGGTGTTGACGAAAACGAAGTTGTAACAGAAGCAAGCTTCACAAATGATTTAGGAGCTGATTCATTAGACACTGTTGAGCTAATTATGGAATTTGAAAAAGAATTTGATATTCAAATCCCAGATGATCAAGCAGAAAACATTGCTACTGTAGGTCAAGCTATTTCTTACATCGAAGAAGCTAAAAAATAATATTTTAGACACTCATGGGTCTTACTCATGAGTGTTATTATTTTTTTCTTCGAAATTTTAAAAATCTTTTATTAGATTTGAAGAAAACATTGATTGTATTACAATCATTAAAATAAAAAACTATGTAATACCCATTGTTTCTTTTAGTTACATTATTAAAAGTACATTGGGTTTTTTATATATAACCAAAATTTAATTATATGCAATTAAAGCGTGTTGTTGTAACTGGTCTTGGAGCCCTTACCCCTATTGGAAATAACATTCAAGAATATTGGGATGGTTTAATTAATGGTAAAAGTGGTGCTGCACCAATAACTTACTATGATACTGAAAAACATAAAACAAAATTTGCTTGTGAGGTTAAAAACTTCAACATAGAGGATTTTATTGATCGTAAAGAGGCTCGTAGAATGGACAAATTTGCACAATATGCAGTTGTAGCAAGTGACGAAGCTATTAAAGACGCCGGTATTACAGCTGACAACGTTGACAAAAATAGAGTTGGTGTTATTTGGGGTGCAGGAATTGGAGGCTTAGAAACTTTTCAAGAAGAAGTATTATATTACGCTAAAGGAGATGGAACTCCAAAATTTAACCCTTTCTTTATTCCTAAAATGATTGCTGATATTGCACCTGCTCACATTTCTATGAGAAATGGATTTATGGGTCCTAACTACACTACAGTTTCTGCTTGTGCTTCATCTGCAAATGCAATGATTGATGCGTTTAACTATATTCGTTTAGGGATGTGTGATGTTATTGTTACTGGTGGTTCAGAAGCGGCTGTAACTATTGCAGGTATGGGTGGATTTAATTCAATGCATGCATTATCAACAAGAAATGAAAGTCCTGAAACTGCATCTAGACCTTTTGACGCAACCAGAGATGGTTTTGTTCTTGGTGAAGGAGCTGGAGCATTAGTACTTGAAGAATATGAACACGCAAAAGCACGTGGCGCAAAAATATATTGTGAAATTGGAGGTGGCGGAATGTCTTCTGACGCTTATCATTTAACTGCTCCACACCCAGAAGGGTTAGGAGTAATAGCAGTAATGAATAATACTTTAAGAGATGCAGGTATGCAACCTGAAGATGTTGATCACATCAATACCCATGGAACATCTACTCCCCTTGGCGATGTAGCTGAATTAAAAGCAATTAGTGCTGTTTTTGGAGACCATGCAAAAAACATCAACATCAATTCAACAAAGTCTATGACAGGTCACTTATTAGGAGCTGCCGGAGGAATTGAAGCGATTGCATCTGTTTTAGCTATTAAAAATGGAATTGTTCCACCAACAATTAATCATTCTGTGGTAGATGAAAACATTAATCCAGAATTAAATTTGACCTTAAATAAAGCTCAAAAAAGAGATGTTAAGGTTGCTATGAGTAACACTTTTGGTTTTGGAGGACATAATGCTTGTGTTTTATTTAAGAAATTAGAAGAATAAAAAGAGTAGATGCGTTTTTTAAAAAAAATAATGAAAAATTCCCGTTCTAAAGAAGACGGGATTTTTTTTGAAAAAATTACCAAAATATTAGGTTTTAAACCTTTAAATTTAGTTTTTTATCAAAAAGCATTTACACACCGATCTACAAATAAAATAGGAAAAAATGGATATCCTTTTAACTATGAAAGACTGGAGTTTTTAGGTGATGCTATGTTGGGTAGTGTTATCGCAGCACATTTATATAATGAAGTACCAAGCGGAGATGAAGGTTATTTAACCAAAATGCGCTCTAAAATTGTAAGTAGAGAACATTTAAATGAATTAGGAAGAGATTTAAACCTAATTCAATTTGTAGATAGTAAAGTTAATCCACAACATTTTAGCGACAACATTCATGGAAATATATTTGAAGGGTTAATTGGAGCAATATATTTAGATAGAGGATTTTCTTATTGTGAAAAGTTTATTTTTAATAAGGTTATTCTACCTTATGTAGATATTCCTAAACTAGAAGGAAAAGTAATCAGCTACAAAAGTCTTATTATAGAGTGGTGTCAAAAAGAAAAAAAGAAATTTGTTTTTGAAACTTTTGAAGATAATGGAGCTGAAGAACAACGTTTTTTTGGAGTAAAATTAGATATCGACAATAAAACAGTAGCAAAAGCAAGAGAAACATCAAAGAAAAAAGCAGAGGAAAAAGCCGCAAAAAGAGCCTATTTTGCTTTACAAGAAATTATCACAAAAAAATAATTTCTTAACAAATACACGTTTCTTTAATCGTATATTTACAAAAACAATTGGCAAAAATGGCTATTCATAAAATACAAATAATTGACTTTTTATCAATTGATTATGAATTAATTGCCATTCATACATCAATAGAAGACTATAGACTAGCTTATTTCTTAAATAAAGAACTCAACATTAAGCTTAGTAAGAACAACTTAAACATAGCTATAGAAACTTCTGAAGGAAAAAGCGCTTTTAATCATTATTTTTTTGATGATGAAAAAACAGACATTCAATGGAACTTAATAGAAAATAAAACCGCTATTAATTCTACCAATAAAAAATCTACGGGAATATTTGAAAATATGGAAGTTAACGTATATTTATTACCCGAATATAAAAAAGCGGATTTTTTGTTAAAAATTGAGAATGTTGATGCGTTTTTTAAAATTAAAGAAGTAACTAAAAAAATAGAAACTATAAATCAAGTTTCCATGTCTTATTTATTAGATAAAGACAACTTAAGATCAAAAAATAATTTAATATTTTAATAAAATATAAATGAATAAAAAAACAAAAATTGTAGCAACTTTAGGGCCTGCTTGTAGCTCTAAAGAAACTATTAAAGAAATGATTGATGCAGGAGTTAACGTTTTTAGAATTAACTTTTCTCATGCTGATTATGAAGATGTATTAGCCCGAATAAACACAATTCGAGAATTAAACACTGAATTTAATTATACAACATCAATACTTGCAGATTTACAAGGTCCTAAATTAAGAGTTGGGGTAATGAAAGAAGATGTAATTGTAAGTAAAGGCGATAAAATTACGTTTACAACTGCAGAGGATATATTAGGAACTGCAGAAAAAGTGTACATGAATTATAAAGAATTTCCTAAAGATGTAAATCCTGGAGAAAGAATTCTTTTAGACGACGGAAAATTAATATTTGAGGTTGTAAAAACCGATAAAAAAACTGAAGTTGAAGCAATAGTTGTTCAAGGCGGACCTTTAAAATCTAAAAAAGGAGTAAATCTTCCTAACACAAAAGTTTCTCTACCTGCTCTAACTAAAAAAGACATTAAAGATGCTTTATTTGCTATTGAAAATAAGGTAGATTGGATTGCACTTTCATTTGTAAGAACTCCAGATGATTTAGAAGAATTACAAGATTTAATTGCAAAACATTCTGAATATAAAATTCCAATTATTGCAAAAATTGAAAAACCCGAGGCGGTTGAAAATATTGACAAAATTGTTGCTTTTTGTGATGGTTTAATGGTAGCACGTGGAGATTTAGGAGTTGAAATTCCAGCGGAGCAAGTTCCATTAATTCAAAAGAAACTTATTCATAGAGCAAAAACAGCTCGAATCCCTGTAATTGTTGCCACACAAATGATGGAAACAATGATTACTAGTTTAACACCTACAAGAGCAGAGGTGAATGATGTTGCTAATTCAGTTATGGATGGTGCAGATGCAGTAATGCTTTCAGGCGAAACTTCTGTAGGAAGTTATCCTGTACAAGTCATTGAAACTATGTCGAAAATCATTAGAAGTGTTGAAGATTCACCTTTAATAAAGGTGCCTTTAAATCCGCCTCACATAAGAACAAATCGTTTTGTAACTAAATCTATTTGTTATCATGCAGCAATAATGGCTGATGATATTAATGCAAAAGCAATTACAACTTTAACTAATAGTGGGTATACTGCTTTTCAAATTTCTGCATGGAGACCTAATTCACAAATCTTAGTTTTTACATCAAATAAAAGAATTTTAACTCAGTTAAATTTACTTTGGGGAGTAAAAGCATTCTATTACGATAAATTTGTAAGTACAGATGATACTATTGAAGATATTAATTTAATATGCAAACAAAATGAGCATGTTAAAAGCGGAGATATGATCATTAACCTTGCGGCAATGCCTATTATTAAAAAAGGAATGGTTAATACTTTAAGAGTATCAGAAATAGAATAATTTTTTATATACATTTAAACAACAAACAATTATATTTTTTCTATGAAATTTGAATCAAAAAACCCGTTTTTAGGAAGCAAAGCGTTTACTAACACAAGTAAAAATAATGATAAAGCTATTGCTGTACAACACGAAACAATGACTGTAAGTGGCGCTATTAACAAAAGTTTCATGTTATTGTTTATGTTACTTGGTACTGCATGTGTAACATGGTGGTTTGCTTTTAACGGCTACAATCCTTTAGTACTTACTATTGGCGGAGCAATTGTTGGTTTTGTTTTAGTACTTATCGCTGTATTTAAACCCCACACATCTCCATGGGTTGCTCCTGGTTATGCTTTGTTTGAAGGCTTGTTTATTGGTGGAATTTCTGCGTTTTTTGAAGCTTCTTATCCAGGAATTGTTATTCAAGCAGTAAGCTGTACTTTCATAACATTTATAGTTTGTTTTGCTTTATACAAGTACAAAATTATAAAAGTAACAGAGCGCTTTAAATCTATTGTTATCGCAGCGACGTTAGCTATTGCAACATATTACTTACTATCTTGGATTTTATCATTTTTCATTTCTTTCGAGCCAGTACATCATGGAAACTCGTTAATGAGCATTGGAATCAGTGTTTTTGTAATTGTAATTGCTGCTTTAAATTTATTCTTAGATTTTGATGAAATTGAAAAAGGTGCTGAAAAACAAATGCCTAAATATATGGAATGGTTTAGTGCAATGGGATTAATGATTACTTTAGTTTGGTTATACGTTGAATTTTTACGTTTACTTTCTAAACTTTCAAGTAGAGATTAATTTCTATTAAATATAATAAAAAAAATCCTGCCAACAGCAGGATTTTTTTATTCTTTAAACTCAAAACTAAGTTGAACTGAAATACTTTTTGGCATTTCCTTTTCCTTCTTTTCCTCGTTATTTAAATTATTAACTGAAATTCCTAATAGACGAACTGAATTCTTCAATCGTTCTTGATACAATAAATCTTTTGCAATATCAAAAATCAAATCTTTATCGGAAATAAAATACTGTAACGTTTTACTTCTAGTTTGAAGGCTAAAATCAGAATATTTGATTTTTAAAGTAATGGTTTTGCCCGAAATTTTACTTTTATGAAGTCTTTTCTCCAATTCAGATGCAATGTTGAATAATCGATCTTCCATATAAATTTCAGAAGATAAATTTTCATTAAAAGTCCGTTCTGCTCCAATGGATTTTATTTTTCTATTTGGCTTTACAGCACTGTTATGAATTCCTCTTACAATTTGAAAATAATGTTTCCCGCTGTTTCCAAAGTTTTTCTCTAAATATTCTAATGGTTTTTGTTTTAAATCTAATCCGGTAAAAATACCTAATTGATACATTTTTTCGGCTGTAACTTTACCAACACCATAAAATTTCTTTATATCTAATTTTTCTAAAAAACTCAAAACCTCCTCAGGATTCACAGTTTTTTGTCCGTTTGGTTTGTTATAATCTGAAGCAATTTTAGCTACAAATTTATTTACGGAAATTCCGGCTGAAGCAGTCAAACCAACTTCATTAAAAATTCGGATTCTTATTTCTTCGGCAATTAAAGAAGCGCTTGGATTATTCTTTTTATTTACCGTAACATCCAAATATGCTTCGTCTAATGAAAGTGGTTCAACTAAGTCGGTGTAATCAAAAAATATTTTTCTAATTTTTTTGGAAATCTCTTTATATCGATCAAAACGCGGAGGAACAAAAATTAAATCTGGACAATTACGCTTCGCTTGAATGCCGCTCATGGCACTTCGTACACCAAATTTTCTAGCTTCATAACTTGCAGCACTAACTACACCTCTATTTTCATTTCCGCCAACGGCTAAAGGTTTTCCTTTTAGTTCAGGAAAATCCATTTGTTCTACCGATGCATAAAACGCATCCATATCTACATGAATTATCTTTCTAAAAGCAATTTCCTCCATCTTACAAATTTATAATATCTTTGAGTATTATTTTCAAAACAACTTATAATTTGAAAAATATTTAAAATGGTAGAAATCGAACGCAAATTTTTAGTGGTCTCAAATGAGTATTTAAAAACCTTTACAAAACAAAACAGGATTGTTCAGGGTTATTTGTCGTCTGACCCGAAAAGAACCGTTAGAATTCGTCTTAAAGGAAAAAATGGCTATTTAACTATCAAAGGAGAAAGCAATGAAAGTGGTTTAAGCCGTTTTGAATGGGAAAAAGAAATTTCTTATACTGATGCTGAAAATTTATTAAACCTTTGTGAAAAAGGAGTTATTGATAAAATTAGATATGAAGTGATTGTTGGTGTTCATGTTTATGAAGTTGATGTTTTTGCAAAAGACAATGATGGCTTAATTTTAGCAGAAATTGAATTGTCTTCTGAAAATGAATCGTTTGAAAAACCAATTTGGCTTGGTAAAGAGGTAACTGGAGACAAACGATATTATAATTCGTATTTAAGTAAAAAGCCCTATAAAAAATGGTGATTTTTTTATTCTAAAATTTCTAAATCAACAATCAGAACACCTCTTTGTTTATTTTTAGCAATTTCCATAAAGGCTTTTTTAGTGAGATCAATCTCTCGTCCTTTTGTAAATGGACCTCTATCGTTAATAGTAACAATTACTGATTTATTATTTACTATATTCGTTACTTTAACTTTAGTACCAAATTTTAGAGTTTTATGAGCCGCTGTATACTTAGCGTTATTAAAAACTTGCCCACTTGCTGTTTTCCTTCCGTTTAACTTTTCTGAATAATAAGAAGCGTGAACATTTTTTTTATATGGTTTTACGATTGTTTTTTCTATACTGTCTTGAAGGTAAAAAAAAGAAAGTTCTCTTTTAAAAGATTTACCTTTAAAAGAGAAACTTAATAAAAATAGTCCTAAAAAAATAATTGTAATATTTCTTAAATACATTTTCATAAAATACTATTTAAGAAATTGATATACTAATTGAACCAATTAGTCCATGGTAATCTTGCTAAGATTAAAACTAAACCTAAAGTGTAGAATAATGCGATTTTTTTAAATTTACCATTATTACTTTCTTCTTTTTTATGTTTAGACCATCCAATAGTTATTAAAGCAATAGCAACTATATTTATTAAAGGATGCTCTATTGATGTAAGTCTTAAAGCTGCTTCTTTCATATTACCTGCAGCATCTAGGCCTAATGGAGAAACAAAATACAAAATTAATCCAATTAATAATTGAAAATGAGATAGTATCAAAGCAAATAAAGAAATTCTTAAATCTTTTGCTTCGAAAACTCTTTTTGAAACCACTCCTGAAATGGCATTAACAGATGCGAAAAATAACATTGCTAACACAATATATGCGAAAATTGAGTGAGCAGGTTGAATAACTTGATACATAATAAATATTTTAGTTCAACAAATATAATTAAATATTAGTTTTTAAATTCATTTAACAAAAAAGAAGTTGAAGCATCATGATTTGAGTCTAATTCAGAGTTTAACTCATTTAATATTTTGGACGCTAACGTTTTACCTAACTCAACACCCCACTGATCATAACTAAATATATTCCAAATAATTCCTTGTACAAATATTTTATGCTCATAAATAGCAATTAAAGCTCCTAAATTTTCAGGAGTTAGCTTATCTATTAAAATAGTATTTGAAGGTTTGTTTCCTTTAAATACTTTATATGGAGCTAATTTTTCAACTTCTTTAACCGATAGTCCTTCATTAGTTAATTCTTTTTTTGCGTCTTCTAATGATTTACCTCTCAACAAAGCTTCAGATTGAGCAAAAAAGTTGGCCATAAATTCATTATGTGCCTTTTCAGAAGCAGAATATGGTTTTTTAAACCCAATAAAGTCAACAGGAATAATTTTTGTTCCTTGATGAAACAATTGAAAAAAAGCATGTTGAGCATTTGTGCCAGGTTCTCCCCAAACAATTTGAGATGTTTGGTAGTTTACTTCTTTGCCATTTCTATCCATATTTTTTCCATTACTCTCCATTACACTTTGCTGTAAATAAGAAGGCAACTTTTGTAAATATTGTGAATAAGGTATTATAGCTTCAGTTTCTGCATTTAGAAAATTATTATTCCAAATTCCTACTAAAGCAAGTAAAACAGGTATGTTTCTATCGAAAGATTCTTCTTTAAAATGCAAATCTATTTGATTTGCTCCTTTTAATAAATTTTCAAAATTTTCAAAACCAAGATTTAAACTAATTGTTAAACCTACAGCGCTCCATAATGAAAAACGTCCACCAACCCAATCCCAGATTGGAAAAATAAAATTTTTATTTACACCAAAAGATAAAGCTTGTTCTATGTTGGCTGTAACTGCAACAAAATGATTATCCGTACTTGTAATTTGATCAGATTTTAATAACCAATCTTTTATTAGATAAGCATTATTTATGGTTTCTCTTGTTGTAAAAGTTTTAGATACCACTACAATTAATGTAGTTTCAGGATTTAAGTTACTTAACAATTGTTGTACATAATCAACATCAGCATTTGAAATAAAATGAGACTTTAAATGATTCTTATAATTACTCAATCCTTCTACAACCATTGAAGGCCCTAGATCTGATCCTCCAATACCAATATTAATAATATCTGTAAAAGACTTTCTAGAACTTCCAGTTAGACTACCCTTAATAATCCCTTTAGAAAACTGCTCTATTTGTCTTTTTACTTTATAAATATCTGGAACTACATTAATATCATTTACTAAAAATTTTTCTGTTTCTTTTGCTCTAAGAGCCATATGAAGCACTGCTCTATTTTCAGTCTCATTAATATTTTCTCCTTTAAAATATGAAGAAATACTTTTTTTTAAATTAACCTCTTCTACTAAATCTAATAAAAGCTTTTTGGTTTTATTGTCAATCCTATTTTTAGAATAATCCAATAAAAACTCCTTCCATTTAACATGAAAATTATTTATTCTTGAATTATCAGCATCGAAGAATTCTTTTATCTCTGTATTTTTAATTTTACAGAAATGCTCTTCAAGTGCTTTCCAAGCTAACGTTTCGGTTGGGTTTATATTAGATAGACTCATTAATTATTTAATCTCTATATTATCTAACTCTTCTTTTAAAGGTTGAATATATTTCAGATATTTGACTTTGACATTTTCTTTCATAGGTTCCGCATTAGGGAGTTTTAGTCGAAGAGGATCTACTTGTACACCGTTTTTCCAAAAACGATAACAGACATGAGGACCAGTTGCTAAACCTGTACTCCCTACTTTCCCAATTATTTGACCTTGAGTTACATGCTGTCCTCTTTTTACCAAAATTTTAGACATATGAAGATACTGAGTTGAATAAGTCCCGTTATGCTTTATTTTTACATAATTACCATTTCCTGCTGTATAACCAGTTCTTTCCACAACTCCTGTTGCTGTAGTTTTAATAGGCGTACCATGTGCTGCTGCGTAATCTGTACCATTATGAGCTTTCCATCGACGTTGAACGGGATGAAACCTCCTTCCTGAAAATCGTGAGGAAATTCTAAAATAATCTAAAGGAGCTTTTAAAAACATACTCTTTAAACCTTTTCCTTGTTCATCGTAATAACTGTATTCTTTTTGAGACTCAGAAGTTTTATAAGGAAAAGCATAATATCTAATTCCTTTATGTTCAAAAAAAGAAGACTCAATCTTTTCAACTCCTACATATATGGAGTCCTCAATAAACTTTTCATAAATAGTTACTGCAAAACTATCATCCTTTTGAATTTTAAAAAAATCTATTGAATAAGCATAAACACTAGCTAATTTAGGAGCCAATGATGCACTAACTCCTGCTTTACTTAACGTTTCTGATAATGATCCTTCAATCTTAGCTGCAATTGTTCTTCTTTTAATTGTTGTAGGCCTGTCTTTATTTATCACTTTTACCGAATCTCTAAAATCGATAAGCGTGTAATTGATCTTGTTATTTACATAAACAAAAGCTTTTATGTTTTTGGGATTATCTTTATCTGAAAAAATAAAATACGGTTTACCTGCTCTTATATTCCTAGGATTAAAGGAATCTTTAACTTTTTCAGTTATTTGATAAACACTTAAACTGTCTGGAAAAATATACTTATTCATTATTGTTCCAAATACATCTCCTGGTTTAATAGTGTCTTTCAAGACTTGATAATCATTAAAAATTAAACCAAAATCTTTAACTATAAATTCTTTTTTTTGTTCTATTATTGGCGTAGACTCTTCTCCCTTTTCTTTTTTACAAGAGGTAAAAACACTTAAGACAAGTAGTATTGATAAATATTTCAATTGTATTTTATTTTGTAATTATAAATTTTCTCCCCAGTTATCAATTTCTTCTTTTGTCCATAATTCTGGAAAGAAAATTCTTTTTTGGTATTTTGGCAACATGTATTTTTTCCAATCACTTCCGCCTGTTGCTTCATGATTTCCAGGTACACTTTCAATGTATTTTTTAGCAGCATTAAAATGTCCCATTACCCATGTAATATTAACAGTCTCGTCATAATGACGCATAGCTATAATTAAATCTTTGTTTTTTTGATCTGTTTCTGGAAGCTGTTTAAATTTTCTCCAAACATTTATGGTATTATATTCTTCCATAAAATCCAAAAACATTTTTTTGTATTTCTTTTCAAAGCCTTTTAAAAGAAATGATTTCTCTCCTGTATGATAATCTTTTCCAGCAGCTTGCCAATACAAATGTTCAAATGCATGATCATAAGGTGTATTTCTATCAATATTTGATCTAAACCTGTTATCTATAAGGTTAATTAAATCGGTAGAGGCAAATTCAATTAGCCTATATTGAGCACTTTGAAAACCACTTGCTGGCGTTAAAGTGTTTCTAAATTTTAAATATTGTTCTGGCTCCATTCCATCCATCATTATTGTGAATGAAGTAGTTAACATATCGAAATACCTGCTTATTCTCCCTAATTTTTCAGTAAAATAATTAGTTGTTGGGTTTTCTGTATGACATAACTGATCCATCTCCCACAAAATCATTTTAAACAACAATTCATTTACCTGATGATACATGATAAAAACCATTTCATCTGGCAAAGTTGTTCTTTGTATTTGTAGATTTAAAAGAGCGTCTGTTTGTATGTAATCCCAATAATTAATTGGTTTAGACCAAAGTAAACCTTCTAAATGAGTTTCTGTATTTTGATTAATATCAGAGAATTTCTTTTCAATTTTTTCTAATTGATCTTTATATTTTTCTAATTCCATTATTTTTTTACTTTCAAAGTAGTTTTTAATCCTTTAAATGAATCAATATCTGCTTTTAATGATCCTACAGCTAAACTTGCTTTTAATCTTATTGGTATTTTGTTTTCATCGTCTGATATCCAAACAGTTAAGCTCTCATCTTCTTTAAAAACCCTGCCTGCCTGAACATAAGGTCTAAATATCATACAAGAAACTTTCCCAAATTTAGTTTTTATATCTTCTCTTCCAAGAAATTTCAACTTAAACTTTGTGATTTCATCATCAAAAAACATATCAATAAAAATTGATTCGTTTATTTTTAACTTATCTATTTTTGGATGATTTCTCAAATAATAAAAAGAAGAAACTATATCTTGTACTTCTTCTGTAACAGAAAAAGATTTTTCTGTCTTCTTCTTATAATCTTTAACTAAAACGGTATTATTTTCTTGATTGAAAAAACCTTCTTGATGTTTTTTGTAGCCACCTTCATCAATTTTTCTTAAAAATTGATACGGTTTATTTGTGGTTTTATCAAAGAAACTTTGGTAATCATCTTCAACCTTGAAGAAAAATTTTGCCATTCCAACAGTATATCCTTTACCTACAACATGATGTACTTTTTTGTTGTTTTTAACAGCCTCTTTTACTTCTAAAGTAGCGTATCCTGCATTAATTAATCCGTAATGAATTCGCAATTTAATAAACTCACCAGTAGTGTATGAATCTTCTTGTGATACAAAAGAATTAGTTGTAATGAAAAGAAGCAATAAAAGTCCTATTTTTTTCATAATTTATTCATTTTGTAATGTAAATTGCAATTTCTGTTCCAAAAATACTAAAACAAAAAAACCCAGTCAAAATAATGACTGAGTTTTTATGCTATTAACCAACCAAAAAACTATAAATTATGAAAATTTACTTACAATAAATAAGGGTAACTACTCCCTTATTTTTGCGAGTGCAAATGTATTATGATTTTTAAATTATTCGCAACAAAAAATCAACTTTAACACTTTTAACACAAAATATGTTTTTTTAAACGTCAGTTTAATGTATTATTCTCAATTATTTTAACTTTTTACAAAGTTCCTCGCAAAGCCTGCTCTCTTTCAATAGACTCAAACAAGGCTTTAAAGTTACCTGCACCAAAGCCTCTAGCACCCATTCTTTGTATTATTTCAAAAAATAACGTAGGTCTGTCTTCAACTGGCTTAGTGAAAATTTGCAACAAATAACCTTCTTCATCAGCATCAACCATAATAGAAAGCTTTTGTAATTCATTTAAATCCTCCTTCATCATATCTCTATGCTCTCCTAGTCTTTCAGGGATTGCATCGTAATACGCTTGAGGTGGTGGTGGTAAAAACTCAATTCCTCTAGCTTTTAACTCACTAACAGTTTTAATAATGTCATCTGTTGCTACTGCAATATGCTGAACTCCAGGCCCTTCGTAAAAATCTAAATATTCCTCAATTTGAGAACGCTTATTCCCTTTTGCAGGTTCATTAATTGGAAATTTAATACGTCCGTTTCCATTACTCATTACCTTACTCATTAAAGCAGAGTATTCTGTATGAATTTGTTTGTCATCAAAAGAAAGAAAATTTTCAAATCCCATTACATCTTCATACCATTTAACCCATGTGTTCATTTCTCCCCAGCCTACATTACCTACCATGTGATCAATATATTTTAATCCAACTGGTGTTGGATTATAATCAGATTTCCATTCTTTAAAGCCTGGCATAAAAGTACCATTATAGTTTTTACGCTCAACAAAAATATGAACCGTTTCTCCATAGGTATATATACCAGCTCTAACAACTTCTCCGTGCTCATCTTTTTCAACAACAGGCTCCATATATGATTTTGCGCCACGCTTTGTAGTTTCTTCATAAGCTTTTCTAGCGTCTTCAACCCATAATGCAACCACTTTAACTCCGTCACCATGTTTTACAATATGATCATTTATAGGTGACGAGCTATTTAAAGGTGTTGTTAAAACTAAACGGATTTTGTCTTGTACTAAAACATAGCTTACTGAATCTTTTGAACCTGTCTCTAAACCTCTATAGGCTAATGATTGGAACCCGAAAGCTGTTTTATAAAAATGAGCTGCTTGTTTTGCATTACCTACATAAAACTCAACATAATCTGTTCCTAAAAGCGGAAGGAAATCTTGTGCTCCTTCAAATATTTTTTCTAAACCGTAGTTTACTGACTTTACTTCTTTACTCATAATATATGTATTTTTTAAAGCTATATAGCTTTTTAAAGTTGTGTTATTCTAATTTTTACTCTAACCAAGATTGATAATACTTATCGTCTGCAATTTTCATTGCTTCTTCTGTAACCATTAAAGGTTTAAAAGTATCTACCATAACTGCTAACTCTTGTGTTTCAGTTTTTCCAATACTTCTCTCCGCTGCTCCAGGGTGTGGACCGTGGGCAATACCAGCAGGGTGTAAAGAGATATGACCTGCTTCAATATCATTTCTACTCATAAAATCACCATCAACATAATACAATACCTCATCAGCATCAATATTACTATGATTGTATGGAGCAGGAATTGATAATGGGTGATAATCGTATAGCCTTGGTACAAAAGAACAAATTACAAATGCATTTGTTTCAAAAGTTTGATGAATAGGTGGCGGAAGATGAATTCTTCCAGTTATAGGTTCGAAATCATGAATTGATAATGCATAAGGATAATTGAATCCGTCATATCCAACAACATCAAATGGATGTGTTGCGTATATCATATCAAAAATTTCATCTTTCTTTTTTACTTTAATTAGAAACTCACCTTTTTCATTATTGGTTTCTAACTCATAAGGGCGACGGATATCTCTCTCACAATATGGAGAATGTTCTAACAATTGACCAAACCAATTTCTATATTGCTTTGGTGTATAAATTGGCGAATGAGACTCAACTATAAACAAACGGTTGTCTTCAGTATCAAAATCTATTTTATAAATAATTCCGCGTGGAATAATTAAATAATCTCCATATTTAAAATCAAGATTTCCATAAATGGTTCTTAGTTTTCCGGTTCCGCGGTGAATAAATATCATTTCATCAGAATCAGTATTTTTATAAAAATAATCATCTGTTGATTTTTTTGGTGCGGCTAAAGCTATATGACAGTCTGAATTTGTCAAAACAATTTTTCTGCTTTCCAAATAATCATTTTCTGGAGCAACTTGAAAACCTCTTAATCTATATGATTGAATATTGTTCTCTTTTGCAATTTTTGGAGCAATACTATATTGTCTTTTAATTTCTTTTACTTGTGTAGGGCGATGTTCATGATATGAATTTGTTGACATACCGTCAAAACCTACAGTACCAAATAATTGCTCGTAATACAAATCTCCGTTTGGTTTTCGGAATTGAATATGACGTTTATGTGGAATTTCACCTAGTTTATGATAAAATGGCATAATTTTAATTTTTAAAATTTAACAATGTGAAAGTGCATTAGCTACACTAAATAATTGATACAATTATGCGCTCATTCAGGATTTCTCTTGATAAGATATTTTAAATGTGCTAATAAACCGTTCCAGTTTGATTCCATATAGTACAAATATCGTAAAAAAAAATTAATTATTAAAAGTAAAATCCAACTGTAAACCAAGTATGATGATTTCGTGTTTCTGGAGACCATGAATGCTTAACTTCTATTGGACCAAGAACCGTTTCAAATCCATAACCAAATCCATAACCCGTATATTGTGGAATTGAAATCCAGCTCTCATCTTCAAAAATATTATTTCCAATATTTGCAAAGTTTGATGTTAATTCTAAATGATGTTTTTTATAAAACTCATAATCAACAACAACACTTCCTTTAATATAACTATCCCCAAGCAAACTGACAAAATCATATCCTAAAAACGGTCGTAAATTATTTAAATTTGCAAAACCATATCCTCCTAAAGCAAAATCGAAAGAATTAACACTTTTTTCTCCTATTACAAAACCAGTTTCTGATTGTAATTTAATTGTTGCCTTTTTAAAAAATGTTTGAACAAAAGTAAAGTCGCCTTTAACAATTGAAAAATTTTCAAAATTATCTGCAAAATCTGATGAATAAAGAAACGACTTAATTTCTCCGTTAAATAAAACCCCTTTTTTCGGGAAGTACTTTTGATTAAATGTATCCAATTTTAAATATCCAAAAACAGAAAAATAATCGCTATTATCAAAAATTGGGTTTGTACTTAATTCAGACTTAATTTTTAAATGCTTTAACTCTATTCCTCCTCCAAATGAGATTTTTTGAGAAAAAATAGTTTGTAAATATAGTTGGTTTGAAAAATCTGAATAATCAATGTTTAATGAATTTATACCTAATGTAGTTAGCGTAAAACCATTATTAAAATCAGATGGGATATTTCTATTAAAACCTGAATATCTAGAATTTATCCCAAAACTCCAATAAAAACCATTATCAATGTAATAATTAAAATTATACCTAAAATTATCTCCCAATATGACATCTAATGATAAAACGTCGTTTTTTACAAAAACTTTTTTTTGAGTATAGTTTAACAAGACTCCACTTTTAAACAAGTCGTCATAATGTAATCCAAATTTTAAAAATTTATTTACTTTCTTTTCTTTCAATTCTAAAACTAAATTTTTACCGTCTTTAGTATTTTTAAAAGAATAGAAAACAGAACTAAAATTTTGCGTTGCATTTAAATTATTAATCCCTTTTTCAAAATCATTAAAAGCAACCATTTTCTTTTTTTTAAAACCCAATTTACCTAATACATAAGCTCTAGTAAAATTTTCAAGAGGATTAATTTCTATGCCGTTTATAGTTATTGAATCTGAGGCAGCTATTCTTTCTCTTACTATAGGCTCGTTACTTTTTGCTAATAATGAATTGGCTAAAAGCTGTTTTGCTGCTGTTTCACCTAAAGGAATTATTTCATTGACTTTATCAAAGGAAACCACATTATATCCTTTAATGTCTGGTTTAATATAAATATCCGTCAATTTAATTTTTTCAACCATTTTTTCAGCCATTGAATAACTGTTAATTTGGCCTAACAAACTTGTAACATCATTTAGTTCATCTCTACTTTTTAAGCCGTCTTGAACATCAACACCTATTACTATATCAATTCCTCTTTTCCTGAGTTCTTCAACTGGGTAATTATTAACAACACCGCCATCAATTAATAATCTCCCATCAATTTCTATAGGACTATATAAGGTAGGTAAAGCACCACTAGTTACTAATGATTTTGCTAAATTACCTTTTTCTAAAATTATTTCTTCCCCTGTTTCTGCATCAGTTGCAATACAAAAAAACGGAATTTCTAAATCTTTAAAATCATTAATTTCAGAAGTATGAATTGTTAATCTAGATATTAAATTAAAATTATATAGTCCCTTAGATAAACCAGAAGGAAGGCCAATTTTAAATTTATCAAAAGGAAGAGTCACTGCGTAAATCTCATCATTTCTTTTTTCATAAAAAGATTTAGAGTTTCTTGGAGTAAAATCTTGTAACAATGCATCTACATCAACCCTATTGAATAAGTACTCCAACTCTTTTCCGCTATAGCCAGATGCATATAAACCTCCAACTATTGCTCCCATACTAGTTCCTCCAATGTAATCAATTTTAATTCCCAATGAATCAATTACTTTTAAAACTCCAATATGAGCCAAGCCTTTTGCACCACCGCCACTTAAAACTAATCCTATTTTTGGCTTTTTTTGAGTTGGTATAGAATCTTGCGCAAAGCTGATTTGGGTTAAAATTAGTAGGCTTATTAACAAGATTAATTTTTTCATAAATTACTTATTATTGTATCTTTTTGTAAAATTCGGTTATTTTTTTGGCTTTTGAAAGCCCAACAACCTCAGATATTTGTTTTTCTGAAGCTAATTGCAATCTTTTAACACTTTTGAAATGTTTTAGTAAAGATATCATTGTTTTTTCTCCTATTCCAGGAATAGATTCTAAAGAGTTTGTTAATGCCGCTTTACTCCTTTTATCTCTATGATGTGTGATGCCAAAACGGTGTGCTTCATTTCGAAGAAATTGAATAATTTTTAAAGTTTCAGATTTTTTATCTAAATATAGTGGAATTGGATCTTCTGGGTAAAACAATTCTTCCAAACGTTTTGCAATACCTACAATTGCAATTTTTCCACGCAAACCTAAATCGTCTAAACTTTTTAAAGCCGAAGACAATTGTCCCTTTCCACCATCAATAATAATTAATTGTGGTAACGGTTTTTTTTCATCGAGCAAACGTTTGTACCTTCTGTAAACTACTTCTTCCATGGAAGCGAAATCATCTGGACCTTCCACTGTTTTGATGTTAAAATGTCGATAATCTTTTTTACTTGGTTTACCATCTTTAAAAACTACACAAGCTGCTACCGGATTTGTTCCTTGAATATTAGAATTATCAAAACATTCTATGTGTCTTGGTTCAACTGAAAGACGTAAATCTTTCTTCATTTGCGCCATAATTCTATTGGCATGTCTATCGGGATCAACAATTTTGATTTGTTTTAACTGATCCATTCGATAATATTTTGCATTTCGAATAGATAAATCTAAAATTTGACGTTTATCGCCTAATTGCGGAACCGTAATTTTTAAATTTTCTCCTAATGAAAGTGGAAATGGCAAAATAATTTCGCGCGACAATAATTTAAAACGTTCTCTAAGTTCAACTACTGCCAATTCTAAAAGCTCTTCATCGGTTTCTTCTAGTTTTTTCTTAATTTCCATTGTATGCGAACGCACAATTGCACCGTGAGAAATTTGCAAGAAATTTACATAAGCCATTGCTTCATCTGAAACAATTGAAAAAACATCAATATTCGATAATTTCGGATTTAAAACCGTTGATTTTGCTTGATAATTCTCTAAAACATCAATTTTCTCTTTGACTTTTTGAGCCGCTTCAAATTCCATATCTTCAGCGAAAGCTTTCATCTGAATTTTAAACTCTTTCAAACTATCCTTAAAGTTTCCTTTTAAAATTTGGCGAATGGCTTCTACTTGTTTTTGATAATTTTCCAATGATTCTAATCCTTCACAAGGTCCTTTGCAATTACCTATATGATATTCTAAACAAACTTTATACTTTTCAGATTTTATGTTTCCAAAAGATAAATCGTAATTACAAGTTCTAAGCGGATATAATTCCTTGATCATTTCTAAAATTGTATTTACAATTTTAAAATTGGTATACGGGCCATAATATTCTGAACCGTCTTTTGTTACTCTTCTTGTTGGAAATATTCTTGAAAAAGGCTCGTTTTTAATGCAAATCCAAGGGTAGGATTTATCATCTTTTAATAAAATATTATAACGCGGCTGGAACTTTTTAATTAAGTTATTTTCTAACAATAAAGCATCAGATTCTGTTTCGACAACAATGTGTTTAATTGAAACTATCTTTTTGACCAATACGCTGGTCTTATAATTATCATGACTTTTAGTAAAGTAACTCGTAACTCTTTTTTTAAGATTCTTCGCCTTTCCTACATATAAAATCTTATCGTCTTTATCAAAATATTGATAAACGCCTGGATTATTGGGTAAAGTTTGAATTTGAAGTTCGAGATTTGTAGTGGACATTGATTAAAGATATCACTTATTTCACAAATTTACATAGATTTTTATTCTACTACTATTTTCTATTCTTGAAATTACTACTTTTAACACATATTATAAATTTATGAAGAGCAACAATATTATAGAACTTTTAGGTGAAACTATTTTACCTGGTGAAAGCAAAACTATTGAGGTGGAAATTGCAAAATTACACACCATGACTAAGCTTAAAATTCCAATAATTATTGAACGTTCTAAAATTGAAGGCCCTGTTGTTTTATTTAGTGCAGGGTTACATGGCGATGAAATTAATGGAACTGAAATTGTAAGACAATTAATCATCCGAAAAATAAACAAACCTAAATGTGGTACCATAATTTGTATTCCAATTATTAATATTTTTGGTTTTGTAAATCAAAGCCGCCAATTTCCTGATGGGCGAGACTTAAATCGTGTTTTTCCGGGAAGTAAAAACGGATCCTTAGCAAGTAGATTTGCTCATTTCTTAGTAAAAGACGTTATTCCAATTGTAGATTATGCTGTCGATTTTCATGCTGGTGGGGCAAGCCGTTTTAACGCAGCTCAAATTCGAATTATTCCAAATAATACAGAATTAAAAGAATTGGCAAAAGTATTCAACGCGCCATTTACACTTTATTCAAAAAACATCCAAGGCTCTTTTAGGAATGCTTGTACAAGGTTAGGCGTAAAAATGTTACTTTATGAGGGCGGAAAATCATTAGACTTAAATTCTGAAATTACTAAAGAAGGTATTGATGGAGCAAAACGATTCTTAGCACACTTAGATATGTTAAACCCTAAAAAAGAGGCTAATTTTACCTATGATGAGACGTTGTTTATAAAAAAGTCAAATTGGATTAGAGCTAACTTTTCAGGAATGTTTATTGGCTTAGTAAAAGCAGGAAGCTTTGTAAATAAAGGCGATATTCTTGCAACTATTTCTGATCCTTTTGGAAAAGTAGAACACAAAGTTAAGGCTCCAAATGATGGATATTTAATCAATGTAAATGATGCGCCAATTGTCTACCAAGGTGATGCCATTTTTCATATTTCTACTCAGTTAGAAGAGTAAACTAACAATTATCATGTTTTCATAATTTTCCTGTTATTAATTTTGTGAAAATTATTGAATTATGAAGTTCTGGAAAAAATTAAAACAAGAGCAACTAAAAGAAAGAATACAAAGAGCATTAATTGAAAATGTAAATTTCTCAAAAGACGCATCTTTAGGTTACCCTGCATCAAAACTAGATGGAAAAGTTTTTTATGACGATGCACCTTTTTTAAAAGATGCACCAACTCTTCAAACATATGTAGCTAATCCAAACAATATTGGTTGCCATACTTTTGGAACTTCTGAAAATGCATTTAGCGGAACACAAGAAATTGAGCGTGAAGTTTTAAGTGTTTTAGCCTCAGATGTTTTTAAACTTGATGAATTTGATGGATATATAGCCCCAGGAGGTACTGAGGCCAACATTCAAGCAATTTGGGTATTTAGGAATTATTTTATGCATACTTATGACGCTGAATTATCAGAAATAGTAATTTTAGCATCTGAAGATACTCATTATTCTATTCCAAAAGCTTCAAATTTATTACAAATAGATTGGTTAAAAGTTACTGTTGATTTTGAATCAAGAGCTATTGATAAAATTGCTCTAGATCAACTCGTTTTAGAGGCCAAATCTAAAGGTAAAAAATATTTCATTGCTGTTTCCAATATGGGAACAACTATGTTTGGTTCTGTTGATAATCCAGATGACTATACTTCTATTTTAGAAAAATATAATTTAAAGTACAAATTACACATTGATGGTGCTTATGGAGGTTTTGTTTATCCGTTTAGCAATAAAAACTCTGTGATTAACTTTAGTAATTCCAAAATTAGCTCAATAACAATTGATGCTCACAAAATGTTGCAAGCCCCATATGGAACGGGAATTTTTATATGCAGAAAGGACCTAATTGAAAATGTTCTTACTAAAGAAGCAGAATATGTAGAAGGGATGGATTTAACATTATGCGGAAGTCGTTCTGGAGCAAATGCAGTAGCTGTTTGGATGATATTATTCACATATGGGCCTTATGGCTGGCATGAAAAAGTAAGTGTTTTACAAATGCGAACTCAATTTCTTTGTGAAGAGTTAGATAAACTAAACATTTCTTATTTTAGAGAACCTTTTATGAATATTGTAACTATTCATTCTGAAAACATTCCTCATAATATAGCTGAAAAGTACGATTTAGTTCCTCAACAACATAACGAGTATAATAAATGGTATAAAATTGTTCTCATGGACCATGTAGAAGTAGAACACTTAACTAATTTTATAGAAGAATTAAAAGAATCTATCTTTGTTTAAAAACATTAATTATAAAGTATATGTAAATCTAAAAGTTAAAAAACGAGGTTGAATAAAAGTTTCCGAAGAAAACACAGAAACAGCATTTGCACTATTTCTAACCTGTGAATCAATATTTAATATATTAGTTGCTTTTGCTTCAAACTCCCATTTAGCATCTCTGTCTTTTCTGTATGAAATTGATGCATCCCAATTTTGAAATGACTGAGAATCATTTATACCGTCATTTTGATTAGTATAACTGTAGTTGCTTTTAAGAGTTATTTTTTTCAAAATATAGGCATCAAATGTAACAGAAGGAGCGTTAGTTATAAATTTTGTATTTCGACTACCTTGGTTGTTTTCTGTAACACTATATCTGTAACTAAAACTTACATTAGGTGCAACTTTAAAATTAGTACGAATACTTGGTATATATGTTTGTGTAAAACCCTCATTAATTGAAAGTTCTTCTTGTATAAATTGATTAATTTTACTGTAATTAAAACTTCCGTTTAAACTAGCCCTCACTTTCCCAAAAGTTCTCTGAATTCTGCCAGATATATTTACATTTTCATCAGCAAAATTAGAATTAAAAAAAGTACTTGTTCTAATTACATTTTCAAAATTAGTTAATCCACGAATTTGATCTACATTATTAGAATAGGCAGCTCTTGCGAAGACATTTGTATAATTAAACAAATTAAAACTAGTATAAAGTAAACTTACATTATGTGACAAAGCATTTTGAAGATCAGGCTCACCAAACTGAATATTATTAAAATTATTTAGCACTAATCCTTCTGCCAAGCGAGTTACATCTGTAAATTGATTTCGCATGTCGTAACGTAAAGTTAAAGATTCGCTTTTTTTGAATTGAATACGAGTTTCGAAGTCTGGTAAAAAACGTATAAAATTATTTTCAAAAGTTTCTCCAAATTGAGTGTTTTTATTACCGTATGAGTGAATAGAAAAACCTGGAGTAACAGTAAATTTTCCTGACCTAAAACGATAATGTAAACCTAAATAAACATCGCTAAAAATATATTCGGTATCATTTGTTGCTCGGCCTTCATTAAAAGTTGGTGTTGGATTAAAAGTTGATCCATCATCTAAAAATTGAAATATATTAGAATTAAAATCTTGACGACTAAAAATGGTTCCTGCAGTTAAATTAAGATTACTTTTTTGATTGATAATATGGTAATAATCTAATTTTGCATCTAACTGATTTGACTTAATGCGTCTATTTTGGTTTAAATCGTAAGTATTTAATGAAATATCTAAACCTAAGGCTTCGGCTGTGGTGTCAAAAGCATCACTCCCTATAGGGTTATTACTTAACAAGGCATTGTAAAAAGGGTTTTCATTTTTATATAAATGTTGAGCCTCAAAAGCGAAAATATTATCTTCATCTAAAGTATAATAATAATTTATATTTTGATTTATACTATAAGGCATTACCTCTTCTAATTGTTTTGTATTACCAATTACAGATGAAAACACATTTTGATTTTGCCTATCATTTGAAATTCGACCTAGAATATCATATTCCATTTGGTTGTTTGCATCAGGTTTATATGAAGCACTTAGTTTAATTAAGCCTTGATTAGATCGCTCATTACTTGTTTGTTCTGTAGCTTCATCAGGAATTCCTAATTCTGGATTAGTATATTGAATAAAGCTAGTCTCTTTTGAAAGTATACGGCTACTACTGTAAATAATAAAACCACTCAAATCTAACGCTTTTGAAGGTGCGTAACTAAAATTTCCAGTAGCTAACTTATTTTCTATTTCTAAAGCGTTAGCTTGATTTGTTAAGAAGTTAAGGCTATTATCTCCTAAATTAATACTTGTTCCGCTATTGTTGCTTGGGGCTCTAAAGCCTCCGCCAAAAGCACGAATATCGCGTCTTGTTAATGCAAGTTCTCCGGTATTATTAAGATCGCCTATAAAGTTTATACTATATTTTGGGTTATAATAGAATAACTTAGGTTGAAACACATAAAGTGCTTTGTCTGGCGAAGCGCCTCCGCCTGTTGTAATATCTCCAAACCAAAAGTTTTCTTTTCCTTCTTTTAATTTAATGTTTATGGCTACATTATCTTGATTATTTCTAACACCACTTAGTTGTCCAACTTCGGCATAGTTTCTTAAAACCTGAATTTTATCTACTGCATTTGAAGGAATATTTTTAGTGCCAAGTTTAGTGTCTCCATCAAAAAAATCTTTTCCATTAACCATCAATTTATTGACTACTTTTCCTTCTATTTCAATTTGGCCATCATCATTAATTTCAACTCCTGGTAAATTTTGTAATACATCACCAAGCTTTCTCTCTGTCCCTGTATTGAAAGAATCTGCGTTATATGTGAGTGTATCACCACGAACAGCAACAGGCATTTCATAAATAACCTCAATTTCATCAAGCTGATTTTCAAAAGCTAAAATGTAGTCTTTTTTAATATTTACTTCTTTTGTAGAAATAACTTCTTCAAAAGTTTTCATACCCACATAACTAACCTGAATAGTATATGAACTGTTTTTACCTAATTCAAGTTTATAATTTCCTTTTTCATCAGTAATAGCATATGTTTCTAAACTGTTTGTTTGTTGGTCTAAGACAACAACGTTTGCCAGCTCCATTGGGTTATTTAGACTGTCCTTAACAACCCCCTCTAACTTAATTTGTGCGTTTAAAAAACTAACAAAAAAGATCAACAACAAACAAATGTTTTTTTTCATATACTTATAATATTTTGGTGCGATATAATTTTTATTTCAACAAAGCGTAATTTAATTTCTTCTTCCTCTGTTATTTCTCATTTCAAGCATTTTTTCTTTAATAGTTGCTTGATAATCTTTTTTAGTTATCTCTTTTCCTTTATCGGGTGCAACAATAGAAATCTTTTCTTTAGGGTTTATAATGATTTTAGAACATAGAATAGTTGTATTACCAGCATTTACCTCTAATATAAGACCCGGAAGCCCCCAAAACTCAGCAGGACCATTACTAACAGGAACTTGTAATGTATACCAAGCTTCTATATTTGTCATTTTAACATCAGACTTTTCATTGTCATTTTTTGGTTCAGCTAAATCACTCCAAGAAAAATCATACCATGAAAGTTCATTTGTAGGAACAGAAGCTGTTGCTTTGAAACATAAATACTGTCCAATTTTTTTAGTCTCTTTACCCAAAACCCATTTAATAGAATACAATTCATCTTTAACTAAAAAACGCTTTCCATAAAACTCTTGACTTTGTATTAAAGTATTTTCTTTTACATTTTTATATTGTTCACCACGAGTAAAATTACTTCCCCATGAGTCAGTTGCGCCAGAAATAGCATCAACTTTTTCTTCTTCTTTAAAAATAGATTCCTCTTTGTTAAAAGTCAATATATAGGTCTTTTCTAATCTGTTTTTAAGACGTTCTTGAGCTTGTTTTTTTTGCGCTTCACTCATACGTGCGCCCCAAGTACCTAAATCTAAACTAGATTTTGAAAAATAATACGCCTGACCTTGAAAATCTTGACTAATAGGTTTAGACGATATCAAAAATATAAACGAAAGAGATAAAAATTTAAGTAAAAGATTTTTCATAAATTAAATAAATTAAATGATTTGTTTAACAAACATATGAAAAGATTAAACAAAAAAATGATGTTTGTTAAAATTTTAACATTAATTTATTTTACATGTAAAAACTTTCAGCTGAAGCAAGAAAAAAATATTTAAGGATAACATAGAAAACGAACATTTAACTAATTTTATGGAAAAATTGAAAGCGTTGTATATGTTGAAAAAAGATTTACGAAATAAATACAAGGATTTACGAAATAAATTAACTGAAAACCAACTTGAAAAAAAAAGTTTGGCTATAACAAATCAATTGGTTCAGATGGATATTTGGAACAAGACCTATTACCACTTATTTTTACCTATTGAAGAACAAAAAGAAGTTAATTCTGAATACATTTTAAATATTTTACAAGCAAAGGATAAAGAAAT
>CAZLGK010000002.1:71858-79551 GCA_964559365.1 uncultured Flavobacterium sp. | reverse complement strand
TTGCAAAAAAAGAATCAGATTTTCCTTTTATTGATATAGCAAATGAAATTAAGTCGCTTCGCCCAGAGATTATTCAAGTGTCTTTTGCAGAAGAATTAACAACTAATTTTAAAACAATTGATACTATTCCTGTTTTTAAAATAGAGTATGATAAGAAATTAAATTCTAAAGATAAATTAGAAACTAGCAAAACTATGCAAAATTGGTTGCGAACTAAATTGAAAAATGGTGAAATAATTGTAAGAGATAATAACTAGGTTCTGTCATCTTCTAAGTACATTTTTCTCACTCTTTTAAATAATTCAGAATAGTATACAAAGTCAGTAACCGCTTCGTTATCGGTTTTAAAGATTTCTTTATTTGAACCTTCCCATTCTAAAATTCCATTTTTAAGAAATGTGATTTTTTCGCCAATTTCCATTACCGAGTTCATATCATGGGTGTTTATAACTGTAGTGATGTTGTATTCTTTTGTAATTTCTTGTATCAAATTGTCAATAACAATAGCAGTTTTTGGATCTAAACCAGAGTTTGGCTCGTCACAAAATAAATATTTCGGATTATTTACAATAGCTCTAGCAATTGCTACACGCTTTTGCATTCCTCCTGAAATTTCAGATGGTTTTTTGGAATGTGCATTTACTAAATTGACACGTTCTATAACAAAATCAACCCGTTCTTTAATTTCTTTAGGTGTTTTGTTTGAAAACATCTTTAAAGGAAAACCAATGTTTTCTTCAACAGTCATACTGTCAAATAATGCGCTACCTTGAAAAACCATTCCTATCTCAGTTCTTAAAGCGCGTTTTTCGTCATTTGACAATTCGCTGTAAATTCTTCCATCAAAAGAAATTGTTCCTTTTTCCGGAGAATGAATCCCTAAAAGCGATTTTAAAAAAACCGTTTTGCCTGAACCACTTTGGCCAATAATTAAATTTGTTTGTCCGGCTTCAAAACGAGTGCTTATACCTTTTAATACTTTTTGGTCACCAAAAGTTTTTTCTAAATTCTTAACTTCTATCATGAGCTTAAAAGTATTTGTGTTAAAATGTAGTTCATTAAAATAATTACTACTGATGTCCAAACAAAAGAAACTGTACTAGCTTTTCCTACTTCAAGAGCTCCTCCTTTCATGTAAAATCCATGAAATGAAGGAATTGTTGCTAGAATTATTGCAAAAACAATTGTTTTAATAAATGCATAAGTTATATGAAACGGAATGAAATCTACTTGTAATCCGTTAACAAATTCGTTACTTGATGAAAATCCACCATAAACAGCTGCGATCCAACCTCCAAAAACACCTAAAAACATGCTGATTCCAATGACAAACGGATATAGTAAAAGTGCTATCATTTTAGGGAATACCAAATAATTCAATGAATTTACACCCATTACTTCAAGCGCATCAATTTGTTCTGTAACTCTCATGGTTCCTATACTCGAAGTGATAAATGATCCCATTTTACCTGCCATAATAATTGAAATAAAAGTAGGTGCAAATTCTAAAACAATTGATTGTCTAGTTGCAAAACCAATTAAATATTTTGGTATTAAAGGATTTGTTAAGTTTAAAGCTGTTTGAATTGAAACAACTCCTCCAACAAAAAATGAAATGAAAGCAACTATTCCTAAGGAGTCAATTATTAAATCATCAATTTCTTTTAATATTAACTGTTTCATTACACTCCACTTAGTAGGCTTATTAAAAACCTCTTTCAGCATAATGAAATATTTTCCAATTTGCGATAAATATCGAACGAGCATCATAGTTTTTAGAAATATGAGCTAAAATAAAAAGAAGTTATGACTTATGAGTTATGAAATGATTTTTTTTGACATTTAACTAAATGGATGAGAAAATTATTCAGGATATCTTAAGGTAAAAAAAGAAGCACTTCTTAATTAAATGAAGTGCTTGTTCTATTATTTATAACGTTTTATTTTTTGTTTTTAATGTCAAATCTATAAATAATATCTGCTCCAAAAAATACTCCAGCATCAAACTCAGAATTTAATCTTGTTCTATCGTCTCCACCTACCTGCAAAGTTAATATTTGAACCCCAACTGTGTCATTTGAATTATAAACACCATAATCAGTAGTGTCATATCCAACTTTACCTCTTACTAATAGAGAATTTTTCAAGAATCCATAAGACAAATACATTGCAAATCTAATTGATTCTTCCTGTACATAAAAATCTGAATTGAATTCTGAAAGATTATATGATTTAACAGAAGTTAGTAAGTCTGAACCAATACTGAACTTATTTGTTAAAGCATAATTTATGTCCATCCTTATAGGTAAAGTTGCGTTTATATATAGCTTTTCGTTTTTTGAACGATGCCAAAGACCTACAATTGGAGTCAATGTTGTTCCGAAATTTTCAGTTGAACTGTAGAGACCAAATTTATATTTATAGTTTTCGTTTGCTTGATAGTCAAGAATTGCTAATCCTCCAAACTGATAATCGTTTGAGCCAATATTGTTAAAATCTGAAGCTATTTTTGGTAATAATACATATGTACCAGACCATTTTTCAGAATGTTTATATTTTAATCCTAAATTCAATCGAGTCATGGTTAAGTTACTTCTATCTGAAAATGATGAAAGGTTTAACGCAGTGTTTTCTGCAGTTATTCCTGTAATAATAACCAATTTTTCATTAATTACAGAAGGGTAATATAATTCGAAATTTAAATTGTTGACATTGGTTTCGTAATCATCGTCAATGTTTCCTAGAGTAGCGTTATTATTACTTAGTTTTACAATGTCTACATAGTCTTGTGCTTGCGTAGTGATGCAAATTAAAAACACTAAAATGGGTAAAAAAGTCTTTTTCATAGTTTGTTCTTTTTTAAATTTTTTTCAATAATCGGAATTAAATTTGATTATCTAATTAGGTCACTGCCTGAAAATTACATTTTGAAAAAAATTTAATCAAACACATAAATTTTTTTTATGGTTTGAAAGAGAACTATAAGTGCTATTTTATGGGTGATATTTAGATGTAATTTATTTTAAAATTTTTCTTTTAATATTTTTCCAACGGTAGTTTCTATTGAATTTTGCTTGTTCTTTTGATACTAATAATTCTGTATTTGAAGATTTTGCTTTCCAAAATCCATTTAAATAATCAATAAATAACAATGGTTTCTTTTTTCTTAGAGCTAATTTTAAAGAAGCAATTGCTGTTATCATAAAACCGTAACCTAATTTGTAAAAAGCTTCGCCTTGTTTGTAACGAGCGGCTTTATTATAATTAGCACCTGTTGGTTTTAAATGTTTGACATGTAAGCTTTCGATGGTAACTACTTTCCAGCTATAAAATTTACACAGTAATTCGTCAACAGTATCCCAACCCATAGCTGGCTTTAGTCCGCCAATTTGTTCAAAACACGCTTTTCTGTATGCTTTAAATGCGCCACGAATATGGTCTTTATCAGTAAGGTTTTCTAAAATCCATTCTCCTTTTTTTTCAATGTAAGCAAAGCCACCAACCATTCCAATTGTTGAATCGGATTGAAAATGGTGCATTATAGTTTCAAAGTAATTGTTAGGAAAAATTAAATCGGCGTCTGCTTTAACAATAATGTCAAATTCTTTATCAATGAATTTTAATCCATAATTAAAGGCATTGATAACCTTGCTTCCTGGTAAATGTAATGCTTCCGATTGAATAGTAACACTCGAAATAATAGTTGGATAATTGGTGCAATATTGATCAATAATTTTTTGAGTATCATCTGTAGAATTATCATTAACAACAAGAATGTTTTTGGGTAAAATCGTTTGATTTACTAAAGAATCTAATGTTAATCCAATAAATTGTTCCTCGTTATGTGCAGGAATGATAATTTGATAATTCATTTTCATTAATTATTACTTCTTAAGAACAGCCAATTTGATTTAAAACAGCGTTTCTTGCACACAAAAGTAAACAAATAGTTACATACAGAATAAATATCATTATTTTTGTTTGATATAATAAATTTTGTGGAGAAAGAAGTATTTGTAATAATTGTCACTTATAATGGAGCTAAATGGTTGAAAAAATGTTTTCAGTCGTTAGAAGCATCGACGTATAAAGTAACTACAATTGTTGTAGATAATAACTCTACAGATAATTCGGTTGAAATTATTCAATCGTTTCCAGAAATTCAATTGATTCAATCTGCCGAAAATTTAGGTTTTGGGAAGGCCAATAATATTGGAATTCAAAAAGCCATCGAACTTGGTGCTGATTATGTTTTTTTACTGAATCAGGACACTTGGGTTTTTCCAGAGACCATTTCTAATTTAGTACAAGTTGCTGAAGCTAATGAACAATACGGAATTATAAGTCCGCTTCATTATTCAGGCGATGAAGTTCATCTTGATGAAAGTTTTGAAACGTATTGGAAAAGAAAAACAAAGTCAATTACAGACAATGTTGATGAAGTGCCTTTTATAAATGCTGCAGCTTGGTTACTTTCAAAAAAGACAATTGAAAAAGTCGGCTTTTTTGAACCATTGTTTCAACATTATGGAGAGGATAGGAATTATACCGACAGAATGTTGTTTAATCAATACAAAACAGTTGTCGTTAAAAATTCAGGAATTTGCCACGATAGAATTATTACTCGAAACTTTAAGAAAGATTGTAAACAAGCAAAATTTAGAATTTTAGCTGAGGTTTTAAACCCAAGTAGCAATATCATAATTAGTTATTTAAAAGGATTTATGTCGGTTTTAGGATTGCCAAAATACTTTTTAAAGTTTTATTCTTTCTCGAAAGTGTTTCAAATGTTTTTACAATTATTAGGATATTATACACTTTTAAATTTTCATTTTTTAACAATTATTAAAGCTCGAAGAAGTTATACCTAATGCAAGAAAATAATTCACATAAGCAAGCTTTTTGGTTTACCATAATTAATTATGTGGGAATTATTATTGGCGTTGTTTCAACGATATTCGTATATCCAAACGACAAGCAGTTTTTAGGAATTGTGCGTTATGTAGATAGTATTGCACAAATTCTATTTCCCATTATGGTTTTTGGTGGTGCACAAGCTTTAATTCATTTTTATCCAGATCTAACCGAAGCAAATAGAAAACAGCTTTTTAGATACGGAATAAGAACCATATTGCTTATAAGTTGTATTCTTTTTTTGGTTTTGTTTTTTGGAAATCAATTTGTTGATTGGGACAATTATCAGTACGTTTTTTATGCTTTTCCTATTGCTTTTTCATTAGCATTTGTAGAGCTTTTTAAACGTCAAGCAACTAATTTACAAAAGTTGTCTGTTCCTACTTTTTACGAAAAAATCATTCCTAAATTGGCATTGCCAATTGTATTTGTTCTATTACTTTCAGGATACTTTAATGTGATAAGTAGTTTGGTAGCTTTTGTAATTTCTTATTTTATTTTGTTGGTTTTACTTTCTGTTTATTTATTCAGGCAATACAAAATCAACATGAATTTAGACTTTACTTCATTATTCACTCAAATTTCTAAAAAGGATTATTATAAGTATAGTTTTTATTCTTTTGTAGGCAGTTTTGGTTCTTTCTTTGCCTTTAGAGTCGATTCGTTTATGATTCCTGAATTTCTCTCGTTTGAAGCAAATGGAACATATTCAATAGGAGTAATGTTGGCTTCTGCTTTGGCAATTCCTGCAACCGGTATGTACGCTATTTATGCGCCACAAGTTTCTTTGCTTATCAAAAGCAACAACATTAAAGTTTTGGGAGAAAAATATATTGAAACGTCTAAGTTGCTATTTTTTATTGGAGCCGTTTTATTTGGTTGTATTGTTTTAGGAGTTGATTCATTGTTTCAAATGCTTCCTACTTACGATAAACTAGTAGATTCTATTCCAATAATTGTCATTTTAGGAGCTAATGTGCTGTTCAATATGGCAACGGGCTTTAATTCTGAGATTATTTCGTATTCAAAATATTACCGATTCAATATTGTATCGGTTTTGGTTTTAGTAGTAATAAACATCAGTTTAAATGTGTATTTCTTAACGCAAACTCATCTAGGAATTATGGGTGTTGCTTATGCTTCCTTAATTGCAATGACATTGTTTAATAGTTTTAAATTGTATTTTATTTATTCGAAATTTGGAATTCTGCCATTCGATAAAAAATACGGACAATTGTTTTTAACGGTTTCAGTAATTACTTTTTCAATATACTTATTACCAGAGCTTTCAAATCACTTTTTGAACTTGGTTTTTAAGGTGTTATTGAATTGTATTTTGATTATAATAATAACCTATAAATTAAAACTAGTATTCAGTTTGAATTTTTGGATAAACAAACTGATTAATATTTGCAAGGTATTATAGGATATTTATGAGCGTTTAATTTCGAGAAAAAAGTTTGTCGCTCAAAAAGGGGTTTTCTATATTAATCCAATTAGTTGTTTTTAAAGATTGTCCATCTGTATTCATGGGGGTGAATCTAACTTTGTATTTACTTTTTCGATTGAAAACGAAAGCACCAGAACACATACCGTGCCCAACATTTAATTTTTCTTTCCATTCCATTATATAAAACACAGTTTTTTTATTAGTGTCGATTTCAATGACTTCAGTTTTATACCATATTTCAGACTCAGTTTTGTTCTCTATGTCAAAGAGTGCATTTACAGAAGGACCGCATCCATAATGTATAACTTCATTTTTTTTAAATATAATCTTCAAGCTAGAATTCAAAGTTTCAAAGTTTTTTTTGTCGGTTGTTTTCCAAAAAACTCTTTCTCTTGCTTTTTTATCGGAATTGTATTGCATCATTTCTCTTACTTCATTTTCGGTCTCATCTGAATATTTTAGAAAGTAAGTTGTATTTTGCTTAAGTTCAGAAATTGGATAAAAAATAGCTTGAGTCAATTGTTTTTCTCCTTTTAAGATTTCTCGAAGGTTTAAAGTAATTAATTCTCCAGATTCACTTTCGAGGTATATTTTTCTCTCTTTGAAACTATTTATGGTTTTTTGACTAAAAGAATAACCTTGAATTATAAACATTGGATTTAGGCTTATTTCTTTTTGTTCTGGATAAAATTCCATTCCATTCATTCCGCAATCAGCATGAGAAAATTTAATTCCAAAAGTTAAGATAAGGAGTAGAATAATGTTTCTCATAATTTTAAGTTTTCTATCCAGCAGCAAATATTGTTCCAATATTATAGATTAAAACAATTTTTGTAGGTTAAAAACTATTAATATTGATAAACAAAAGCATTAATATTCATTCCTGCTCCTACTGAAGCAAAAATTAAATAATCGCCTTTTTCGATTGTTTGATTCTCAATTTCTCCTTTTAAAAGTAAATCTAATAGAGTTGGAACTGTTGCAACACTAGAGTTTCCTAGTTTATGAATACTCATTGGCATAATGCCTTCTGGAACAGATTGATCATGTAATTTGTAAAAACGTTGAATTATTGCTTCATCCATTTTCTCATTAGCCTGATGAATTAATATTTTTTTAATCTTATTAATACTAACACCACTTTTGTCTAAACAATTTTTCATAGCTAAAGGAACGTTTTTAAGTGCAAATTCATAAATCTTACGTCCGTACATTTTTATATAACGTATGTCAGGGTCAAGGTTTTTATTGAAAGATTCGCCAAAATATAAATAATTAGCTTCTTCAATTGCAAATGTTGCAGATTCATATGATAGAATTCCTCCATCA
>CAZLGK010000002.1:0-71848 GCA_964559365.1 uncultured Flavobacterium sp. | reverse complement strand
CCATCATCTGAAGTTAATTCCATAATTGTTGCTCCTGCACCATCTGAATATATCATAGAATCTCTATCATGAATATCTACTACTCTTGATAGTGTTTCAGAACCTATTACTAAACATCTTTTTGCCATTCCTGCTTTCATAAAAGCCATGGCTTGAATTGTTCCTTCAACCCAACCTGGACATCCAAATAGAATGTCATATGCAACACATTTTGGGTTTTTAATTTCAAGTTTTTGTTTGACTCTTGAAGCTAAACTAGGAACAGTATCAGATTGAATTTTGTTTTTTGAAATGTCTCCGTAATTATGTGCGAAAATAATGTAGTCTATAGTTTCAGGATCAATATTTGCATTTTTAATTGCTTTTTGAGAAGCAATAAATGCCATGTCGGAATTGTTCATATTATCTGAAGCATATCTTCTTTCTTGAATTCCGGTTATTTCAACAAATTTACGTGCAATTACTTCGTTGGAAGCTTTGAAGTTTGTTCCGTCTTCATTTAAAAATTCATGGTTAGAAAAATCTAAATTAGTTATTTTTTCTGAAGGTATATAGCTTCCTGAACCTGTGATTTTAATATTCATTACTTCAAATTTTTGCTAAGATATTGAAAAAGAAACGGCTGATACTTTTATTTGCAAACTTTTTCATTTTTTTAAAGTATTAATAATTATTAACCTATTTTTTAAGAAATATTAAATGTTATTGCTTGATTTCTCTTTTATAATTTAATTTGTAAAACTGTAGCCATACTCAAAGCTTGGGTTTTCATTTGTTCTGCATATTTGCCTTTAAAGTGTAAGTCAATACTATTATCTAAATGATTGAGCCAAATGTCAAAGTGTTCTTTTTTTAAAGGTGATTTTTCATGAATATTTTTATGGATTTGAATCATATTGTTTCTGTAACCTCCTTTTGAAAATAGCGATTGCTCCCAGAATGTAGCAAGTGTTTCCAAGTGTTCTTCTAAGTGTTGATTTATATGTGTGATTTTTGTAAAGAAAAAGTTGATTTTTTCATCTGAAAGTAGTTTTTTATAAAACGTTTTTATTATCAATAATACATCTTCTCGAGTTTTAATATCATTCATAGTTGTTTATATTTAATAAAAAAAAGTTTGAATATTGTAATTATATTAAATTTGGATAAATTAATAATAATAAAATTTAAAATAAAAAAAAATATTTTGCAGCAATTTTAATGCTTTCTTCAGCTTTAACTTTTGCACAAGTTGACAAAATTTACAAACACAATGGAGAGGTTGTAGATGGGAAAGTTAAAAAGTTGAAGAATATACTATTATTTTTAAATACTATGGTGAAGATGCTGAGAATACTATCGTTAAATATGCTATTGAAAAAGTAGTTTGTGGTAAGTCAGGGAGAGTAGAAGCTGTGTCTGAAAAAGTTGTTAATGTTAAAGAAGACTGGGAAAAGGTTGTCATTCTTGAAGAGAAATCTTATATCACAGGTTTGAAAAAGGGTGATGAAGTAAGAGGGAAAACAGGATTAATTAATTATCATACAGGTAATACTGGAGATAAAAAAGCAGAGAAAAAATTAAAAATGGCTGCTGCAGAAGCAGGATGTCCATTTATTTTAATGACTGCTGATAAATCTACTGTTGGTGCATCATCAAAGAGTTTAGGTGGTTCTCAAAACATTAAGAAAGGTATAGATACTAATAGTTATCTTAATAATTTATAATAAAAAAGTCCTGATGTTATCAGGACTTTTTTTATGCAGTTATTGTAATTTTACATGTATGCTTCAATAGGAGCACAGCTGCAAATTAAATTTCTATCACCGTATGTTTCATTTACACGACGTACGCTTGGCCAGAATTTATTGTCTGCAACATAATCTAATGGATATGCGGCTTTTTCTCTAGAGTAAGGTAAGTTCCATGTATCAGAAGTTAGCATATTTAATGTGTGTGGTGCGTTTTTTAAAACATTGTTTGGTTCTTCAGCTGATGCTTCTTCAATTTCTTTACGAATTGATATCATGGCATCGCAAAATCTATCTAATTCAGCAACATCTTCAGATTCAGTAGGCTCAACCATTAATGTTCCTGCCACTGGGAAAGAAACCGTTGGAGCATGGTAACCATAATCCATTAAACGTTTTGCGATATCTGTTACTTCTATTCCTTTTGTTTTAAAAGCTCTACAATCTAAAATCATTTCGTGAGCAGCTCTTCCTTTTTCTCCAGAATATAAAATTGGATAATGATTTTCTAAACGCGCTTTCATATAATTTGCATTTAGAATTGCATATTTAGTTGCATTTGTAATCCCTTCAGCACCCAGCATACAGATGTAACCATAAGAAATTAAGCAAACTAAAGCAGAGCCATAAGGAGCACCTGAAATAGCAGTAATCGCTTTTTCTCCACCAACTTCAACTAGTGGATTACTTGGTAAGAATGGAACTAACTTTTCGTTTACACATATTGGGCCAACACCAGGACCACCACCACCGTGAGGAATTGCAAAAGTTTTATGTAAGTTTAAGTGACAAACATCAGCGCCAATTGTAGCAGGATTTGTTAATCCAACTTGAGCATTCATATTTGCGCCATCCATATAAACTAAACCACCATTGTCATGAATGATTTGAGTGATTTCTCTAATAGCACTTTCGAAAACTCCGTGTGTTGAAGGATAAGTTACCATTAAACATGATAATTCATCTTTATATTGAACCGCTTTTTCTCTTACATCTTCCACGTCAATATTACCATTTTCCATAGTTTTGGTAACGATAATTTTCATTCCAGCCATTGCAGCTGATGCAGGATTTGTTCCATGAGCTGAAGCGGGGATTAAACAAACGGTTCTTTGATTATCTCCTCTTGATTGATGATAAGCACGAATCGTCATTAAACCAGCATATTCTCCTTGAGCACCAGAATTGGGCTGTAATGTAGTACCTGCAAAACCAGTAATTACATTTAGTTGGTGTTCTAATTTTTTAAGCATTTTAGTATAACCTTGTACCTGGTCTAATGGAGCAAATGGATGAATTGTATTCCAATAAGGCATGCTTAATGGCAACATTTCAGCAGCTGCGTTTAATTTCATAGTACAAGAGCCTAAAGCAATCATTGAATGATTTAACGATAAATCTTTACGCTCTAATTTTTTGATATAACGCATCAAACTTGTTTCAGAATGATACTTGTTAAATACTTCGTGTGTTAAGAATTCCGATTTTCTATTTAAGTGCATCGGATAATTATTCTCTAAAATATATTCAGAAACTTCAAAAGCTTCTTTTCCAACTGCTTCAGCAAAAATGGCAATTACTTCATTAACATCACTAAATAAAATTGTTTCGTTTAAAGAAATGGAAATAGTTTCATCGTCAATATAGAAGAAATTTACTTCTTTACTTTCTGCAATAGCTTTTACTTTTTTAGAATCAGCTTTTACAACAATTGTGTCGAAAAAGGCAGTGTTGGTTTGATAAATACCTAATTTATTTAAAGCATCTGCTAGAGTAGAAGCCATTCCGTGAACTTTATCAGCGATATATCGTAAACCATTCGGTCCATGATAAACAGCAAACATTCCAGCCATAACAGACAATAAAACTTGAGCTGTACAAATGTTAGATGTTGCTTTTTCACGTTTAATATGTTGTTCACGTGTTTGTAATGCCATACGTAAGGCACGATTACCATCAGCATCTTGAGAAACTCCGATAATTCTTCCGGGCATTGAACGCTTGTACTCTTCTTTTGTTGCGAAATATGCAGCGTGTGGTCCGCCATAACCCATTGGAATTCCAAAACGTTGTGTTGTTCCAACTACTACATCAGCACCCATTTCTCCTGGAGGAGTTAGTTTTACTAATGATAAAATATCAGCAGCAACAGCTACTTTAATTTCTTTTTCATTTGCTTTTTTGATGAAGTCAGCATAATCATATACTTGACCATATTTTCCAGGATATTGAAGTATCGCACCAAAATATTCGTTAGAAAAATTAAATTCTTGGTGGTTACCAATAACTAATTCCACGCCAATTGGAGTAGAACGTGTTTGAAGAACTGATAATGTTTGTGGTAAAATTTCTTCTGAAACGAAGAATTTACAAACATTATTTTTCTTTTGATCACGAGAACGAACATCAAATAATAAAGCCATTGCTTCAGCAGCAGCTGTGCTTTCGTCTAATAATGAAGCGTTTGCTATTTCCATTCCTGTTAATTCAATAACCGTTGTTTGGAAATTTAAAATAGCTTCTAAACGACCTTGAGCAATTTCTGCTTGATAAGGTGTGTAAGCTGTATACCATCCTGGGTTTTCAAAAATATTTCTTTGAATTGCTGGTGGTACAATTGTAGGATGATATCCTAAACCAATATATGATTTAAAAACTTTATTTGTTCTTCCTAACAAACGAATATGATTTGCATATTCATATTCTGTCATAATGTGTTCCAAATCCAAAGTTTCTTTTAAACGAATGTCAGATGGAATTGTTTCAAATATTAATTGATCTAATGTCTCAACACCTATGGTGTCTAACATTTTTGGCAAATCGTTTTCTCTTGGTCCTAAGTGTCTTAAGGCAAATGAGTCTGTTTTCATAATCAAATAGCTGTAGGGTTATTCAGTTGTGTATTTGTTTGGCAAAAGTAATTATTAATCTTGTAATAATTTTCATTTAAAACGCTATTTTTTGTGATTTTATGAACTAAATCACATTCTTATTAACACATTTCTTATTTTTGTTTCATGCGAATTTTTAAAACCATTCTTGACTTTTATATTGAAAGCAGCCTACACGTTGCTTTGGCGGTTTATGCATTAATTCGAGTTACTTTTTTTAAGTTAAACATTCCTTACAATGAACCAGTTGCTTGTTTTAGCTTTTTTGGTACTATTGTAGGTTATAATTTTATAAAATATGATGATTTAGCTAGAATTAGAAAAGTTGCATTGACTACTAAATTTAAGTTCATTATAGGATTGAGTATTTTGTCTTTTTTTACTTCAGTTTTTTTCTTTTTTCAATTTACTTTTTTGACTCAATTAATAGGTGTTATTGTACTTTTGATTACTATTCTTTATACATTGCCTTTGTTTCCTAAAAAAAATAACATGCGAAATTGGAGTGGAATTAAAATTTATTTGGTTGCTATTGCATGGGTTGGTGTTACAGTTGTTTTACCTGTTGTAAATGAAGAATTAGATTTCACTTTCCAAATTGCTTTTAAATGTTTTCAGCGATTTTTATTTGTTTTTATATTGATGCTAATATTTGAAATTATTGATTTGCAATTTGATGCAATTCCGTTAAAAACTATCCCCCAGCGTATTGGGATTCAAAAAACAAAAATGATTAGCTATATATTAATCGTATTCTTTTTGATATTTGAGTTTTTAACCCCCAATTTTAATAGCACACAATTTGTTATCTCTTTACTTGTTTCTTTACTTTTAATTGCCTTTACATTTTTTGCAAATTCTAATAGAGATAAATATTACACTTCTCTTTGGGTTGAGAGTGTTCCTTTCTTTTGGTTGGTTTTATTGTTGATGTTTAAATAAAAAAACCGAAGCATAACTTCGGTTCGATTACTAAATTTTAATTAGTACAATAATCTATATTAGCCCAGCACGTTTTAAAAGCGCCTCTGGTTTTGGTTCTTGACCTCTAAATTTCTTGTACAACTCCATTGGTAATTCAGTTCCACCTTTTGAAAGTACATTTTCTTTGAATTTTGTTGCAACTTCTTTATTGAAAATTCCTTTTTCTTGGAAATAAGCAAAAGCATCAGCATCTAAAACTTCTGCCCATTTATAACTGTAATATCCAGAAGAATATCCGCCTTGAAAAATATGAGAAAAAGAAACACTCATACAGTTTTCAGCAACATCTGGGTATAGTTTTGTGTTTTCAAAAGCAGCTTCTTCAAATTCTTTTACAGAAGTTATATCTTTTGGGTCATTACTATGGAACGCCATGTCCAATAAACCAAAACTTATTTGGCGCATGGTTGCAATTCCTTCTAAAAAGCTAGCACTTTCTTTTATTTTTTCTACATATTCTTGTGGAATAATTTCTCCTGTTTGATAATGTTTTGCAAATAATGCTAAAGCTTCGGGTTCATAACACCAATTTTCCATAACCTGGCTTGGTAGCTCTACAAAGTCCCAATATACTGAAGTTCCTGATAAACTTGGATACGTTGTATTGGCTAGCATTCCATGTAAGCCATGTCCGAATTCGTGAAATAAAGTAGTTACTTCGTTAAAGGTTAGGAGTGAAGGTTTACTTTCTGTTGGCGGAGTAAAATTACATACATTTGATATATGTGGTCTTTCATTTATTCCGTCTTTAATGAACTGAGGTTTGAATGAAGTCATCCAAGCGCCATTTCGCTTTCCTTTTCTTGGAAAAAAGTCGGTATAAAATAATGCAACAAGATTTCCTTCAAAATCTAAAACTTCAAAAGTTTGCACATCATCGTGATATTTGTCAATATCAAACACTTCCTTAAATGTAATTCCATATAATTTTTCGGCAATTGTAAAAGCGCCGTATAAAACATTTTCTAATTGGAAATAAGGCTTTAGTTTTTCATCATCTAAGCTGAATAATTTTTGTTTTAGTTTTTCCGAATAATAAGCACCATCCCATTTTTCTAAAACTTCAATTCCGTCTAATTCTTTAGCGAAAGCAGTTAATTCTGAAAATTCTCTTTCAGCTGCAGGTTTAGCCTTTTCTAATAAATCATTTAAAAATGACTTTACTTTATCAGGATTTTGTGCCATTCTTTCTTCTAAAACAAAATGCGAATGTGTTTTATATCCTAATAAATTGGCTCTTTCATGACGCAATTTGGCAATTTTTAAAACATTTTCTTGGTTGTCAAATTCATTATTTTGAAATGCTTTTTTCCCTGCTGCAATAGCTAACTCTTTTCTCAATTCACGATTATCTGCATACGTCATAAAAGGAATGTAACTTGGGTAGTCTAATGTAAAAACCCAACCTTCAAGTTCCTTACTCTTTGCTAAAGTTCTTGCAGCTTCAATTGTTCCTTCTGGTAAACCACTTAAGTTAGCTTCATTCGTAATATGTAACTGATAATTATTAGTTTCAGCTAAAACATTTTCGCCGTAAGTAAGTTTTAATTTGGCTAAATCGGTATCAATTTCTCGAAGACGTGTTTTTTTGTCTTCTGAAAGTAGCGCACCGTTTCTTGAAAAACTTTTAAATTTCTTATCTAATAAAGTGTTTTGTTCAGTAGTTAAAGTCAAACTATCTTTTTGATCGTAAACGGCTTTTACTTTTTTAAATAAATCTTCATTTAATGTAATATCATTACTAAAAGCAGTTAATAAAGGAGAAACTTCTTGTGCAATTTTTTGCATTTCTTCTGAAGTTTCAGCAGAGTTTAAGTTAAAGAATATACTTGATAAACGATCTAAATTCTCACCTGCAAAATCAAGCGCCTCTATTGTGTTTTGAAAAGTTGGTCGTTCTGTATTGGTTATAACAACATCGATTTCTGCCTTTGCTTTTTTAATACATGCTTCAAAAGCAGGTTTGTATTCTGAAAGATTAATCTTACTAAAAGGTGCAGAATTGTGTTTTGTATTGAATTTTTCTAAAAAAACAGTCATAATATTTTGTAATTATCGATAAAGTGTATATTTTTGTCGACGAAATGATAATGAAAGAGACCTTTTTGCCCCAAGCAGAATTTTTTTTATAGTTGTCACTTAAATGTGAATAGATTTTCAGAAGCTCCAGTGATGGAGCTTCATTTTTTTATAAAATTTCCGAAGCTTTTATTACTGCTTCTTTTAATCCTTGTTTGTATAAAACAATTTTATCTAACACGCATTTGTCATGACTTCCTATGATTTGAGCAGCTAATATTCCTGCATTTTTAGCTCCGTTTAATGCAACCGTTGCAACTGGTACACCTCCTGGCATTTGTAAGATTGATAAAACAGAATCCCAACCATCAATAGAGTTGCTTGATTTTACCGGAACACCAATTACCGGTAATGGACTCATTGATGCTACCATTCCTGGTAAATGTGCTGCACCACCTGCACCTGCAATTACTACTGAAATTCCTCTTGTGTGTGCATTTTGACTAAAGTTAAATAATTTTTCAGGCGTTCTGTGAGCAGATACAATATCTACTTCTACCTCAATATCAAATCCTTTTAATATGTCTATGGCGTCTTTCATAACTGGCATGTCAGAAATACTTCCCATTATCACGGCTACTTTACTCATTGTTTATTTTTATGAATTAAGACTAATTACTCTAATTGTATTTTTTACTACTTCAGCAACTTTTCTTGCTTGTTCCATATTCGGATTTACGATAGTAACATGTCCCATTTTTCTAAACGGACGTGTTTCTCTTTTTCCGTAAATATGTGGGGTAACACCATCAATAGCTATTATTTTTTCTATGTTTTCGTAGACTACTTGCCCTGTAAAACCTTCTTCGCCAACTAAATTCACCATAATACCCGCAACTTTACTGGTTGTATTTCCTAATGGTAAACCTAAAATTGCACGAATATGATTTTCAAATTGAGAAGTATAACTGGCTTCTATTGAATAATGCCCAGAATTATGTGGCCTTGGAGCTACTTCGTTTACCAAAATTTCATCATTCTCAGTTTGAAACATTTCAACAGCTAATAAACCAACATGATTAAACGCTTGAGAAACTTTTAATGCTATTTCTTGTGCTTTTACAGCAACCGAATCTTCAATTCTAGCTGGACAAATTACATATTCCACCTGATTGGCTTCTGGGTGAAATTCCATTTCTACAACCGGATATGTTTTTATTTCACCATTTGCAGAACGCGAAACTATTACAGCTAACTCGTTTTTGAAAGGAATTAATTCTTCCGCTATACATTCAACATCTGGTAATTTGACTAAGTCTAATGCAGAACGACAAATTTTCACACCGTTTCCATCGTAGCCAAATTGTGCGCTTTTCCATACAAAAGGAAAATCTATATCATCTTTGGATAAACCATCTCTGAGGTCGTCTAAGCCTACAAAGCGTAAATGTTTAGAAGTTGGGATACCATTGGCTACATAATAATCTTTTTGCTTTCCTTTATTTTGAATTAATCGCAACGTTTTTGGCGATGGAAAAACAGGTAGTCCTTCTTCTTCAAGTTTGTCTAAAGCATCTAAATTTACATTCTCTATTTCAATTGTAAGTACGTTTACCATTTTTCCAAATTGATAAACCGTATCATAATCCATTAAGCTTCCTTTATAAAAAGCGTTACAACCAAAACGAGACGGCGCTTCTTCGCTTGGGTCTAGGACTAAAGTTTGAATGTCAAATTTTCTAGTTTCGGTTAAAAGCATTTTACCTAATTGGCCTCCGCCTAAAATTCCTAATTTAAAATCAGAAGAAAAGTAATTCATTTCGTGGTAGTTATTTTATTTTACTCATGCTTTTGTCTTGCTTGAGCAGTTGTGTTTTGTTGTTTGTGCTACAAAGATACTTAAGCAAATATGAATTAACAATTAACATATTGTCTTATTTTAATTTTTTCAAAGTATTCCTGGTACAAGCTTGGTACGCTGCAGAATGTTTATAAGAATCTTGTGTGATTATGGTTTTTAATTCTTCATTTATCCAATTGTATTTTTTTCCAAAAACAAATAGTGCTTTCATCGCATATACTTTTGCTGCTACTTTTTCATCCTGAATTAATCGATCAATCAAGTTTTCAATAATAATATGTTCTTGCTCTTTGGAAAGCGAAATTCCATTTTTTCTATGATTGCTTTTAGCTAAAAACATACAGATTTTTGTAGCAGGTCTTATAGCTGAATCTTCTTTTAACTTTTGCAAAATTTCACAAAACTTATCGATATATGGAACTAGTAATTTTATTTTTTTTTCACAAACTAGTTCTAAAGACCAAAAAGCCTTTATATGGTTCTTGTGATAAATATTAAATGCAATAGTAATTAGTTCGTCTAAATTTTTATCGTTTTTCATAGCAAAATTACTTACCGTAATTCTGCTTTTTTTTCCGGCAGTACTCAGATCAATTTTAGTAAACATTTCTGTAATCATTTAGTAAATATATCAATTTTGCAAAAAAAATAAAATACTTTAATTGAAATCCTTATGAGTTTAGTAAATTTGTTGTTTATTTCTAAAAATTTCTAAAATTGATACAGCTACACGATAAAAAATTTGAGGCTTTTATTCAGGCTAAAGAGATAGATTTTGCTATTCAAAATCTGGCAAAACAAATAGCAGCTGATTTTAGTGAAGAGATACCTGTTTTTATTGGGGTTTTAAACGGTTCATTCATGGTGATGGCTGATTTAATGAAACACTATGAACATACTTGCGAAGTGAATTTTGTAAAGTTGTCTTCTTATGAAGGAACTCAATCTACTAATAATGTAAAACAACTTATCGGATTAAATGAAAGTTTAGAAGGAAGGTCAGTAATAGTTGTTGAGGATATTGTAGATACTGGTAATACAGTTGAAGAATTAAAAAACATATTTAAAGAACAAAAAGTAAAGCATTTTAAAATTGCAACTTTATTCTTTAAACCTGAAGCCTATAAGAAAGATATTAAATTAGATTATGTAGGAATAAGAATTCCTAATAAGTTTATTGTCGGTTACGGATTAGATTATGATGGATTAGGCCGAAATTTAAAACACGTTTATCAATTAGCTAACACAAATACACACAACAACATGATTAATATCGTTTTATTTGGAAAGCCCGGTGCTGGAAAAGGAACACAAGCTGAATTCTTAAAACAAAAATACAACCTAACACATCTCTCAACTGGAGATATCTTTAGATTCAATATGAAAAATGATACCGATTTAGGTAAATTAGCAAAATCATTTATTGAAAAAGGAGAATTAGTTCCAGATGAGGTAACAATCAAAATGTTGCAAGATGAGGTTGAAAAAAACTCAGATTCTAAAGGGTTTTTATTTGATGGTTTTCCAAGAACAATTGCTCAAGCAGATGCTTTAGATGCGTTTTTGAAAACAAAAGATTGGAACGTAACAGCTACTGTTGCTTTAGAGGCAGATGATGAGATTTTAGTGCAACGTTTATTAGAAAGAGGAAAAACTTCAGGTAGAGCAGATGATCAAGATGTTGATAAGATTAGAAATAGATACCAAGAATACAATGAAAAAACAGCTCCTTTAATGGATTATTATGCAGCACAAAATAAATTTCATGCAGTAAACGGTATTGGTTCTATTGAAGAAATTACTGAAAGATTAAGTAAAGTAATAGATAATTTATAGAAATTTTGAAAATTAATTCAAGATTTTAAACGAGAAATAATGACAGAGGGGAATTTTGTAGACTACGTAAAAATATATGTTGCTTCCGGAAAAGGAGGTAAAGGTTCTACGCATTTACATAGAGAAAAATTTATTGAAAAAGGTGGGCCAGATGGGGGAGATGGAGGTCGAGGAGGACATGTTTATGTAAAAGGAAACAAAAATCTTTGGACGTTATTTCATTTGAAATTTGTAAGACACTTAAAAGGTAGTCATGGTGGTGATGGAGGAAGTTCTAGAAGTACTGGTCATGATGGAGAAGATAAATATTTAGAGGTTCCATTAGGGACTGTAATAAAAGATAAAGAAACTGGAGAGGTTCTGTTTGAAATTACAGAACATGATGAAACTAAAATTTTAGCAAGAGGAGGAAAAGGAGGTTTAGGTAACTGGCACTTTAGAAGTTCAACAAATCAAACACCTCGTTATTCTCAACCGGGAATGCCATCTGAAGAATTAGACGTTATTTTAGAGTTAAAAGTTTTGGCTGATGTTGGTTTAGTTGGTTTTCCAAATGCGGGTAAATCAACATTACTTTCTGTATTAACTTCGGCTAAACCAAAAATTGCAGATTATCCTTTTACAACATTAAAGCCAAATTTAGGAATTGTGGCTTACAGAGATTTTCAATCGTTTGTAATTGCAGATATTCCTGGAATTATTGAGGGGGCAGCAGAAGGAAAAGGTTTAGGTCACTACTTCTTACGTCATATTGAACGTAATTCAACTTTATTGTTTTTGGTTCCTGCTGATGCAGATGATATTAAGAAAGAATATGAAATTCTATTAGATGAATTACGTAGATATAATCCAGAAATGCTTGATAAAGATAGGCTTTTAGTAGTTTCTAAATCAGATATGTTAGATGAAGAACTTCAATCAGAAATGAAAGCAGTATTGGATAAAGACCTAAAAGGAGTTCCTTATATGTTTATTTCTTCTGTTGCGCAACAAGGTTTAATAGAACTTAAGGATAAGCTTTGGCAAATGTTAAACGTATAGTTTTTACAATATAATTCACAAAAAAATCCGACTAACATTTGCTAGTCGGATTTTTTTATATAGTTTATTTGGAATTATTCAGCAGCTTCTGTTTCGATAGCACTTTCTTCTGTTTCAGGAGTTTCTATAATATTTTCTGTAGCTTTATTTTTTTCAGCTTTTCTCTCACAAAAATCACAAAGGTCAGTAATGTTTTTCAATTCTCTTGCTTGAGCAACAGTTCCTTGGAAAATTTCTGTTGTTGCTTTTTTATTAATTGTGTGACAATCTTGAAATAAATGAAAGCTTTTTCCAGATTTTGTCCAAAAAACATGATTTACGCCATTGTTTAGTTCTTCTACTTGCGCTGTTTGTTCTGTATATTTTTCAACTGATGGCGGATTAAAATCAGTACCTGTAATTCCAGCAATAACTAAAGCGACTGCAGCAATTCCTCCAATAATTCCCTTTTGTTTTCCGTCAAGATTTTTACTTGTAAGTACAAAAATTACTAACGGTAAAAAAGCAATTACGGCAACAACTAGTCCTAATTGACTTTGCATAAAAAACATAAATTTGTTTTTCTCTGAAGCAGGATCTAATCTGTTCGATTTTTTCCATAAGTACGAACCTAAGATTGCGAAAGCTAAATCTACAACGATTAATGCAATCATCCATGTCATGAAGTTTTCAGGCTGTGGTTGTTTGAATAAAAAAGTAATTGCCCAAATTTGAGCACCAATAGCACCAAGCCATGATAATGCTGCAAACATTCTTAATTGTGTAGCTTTTCCTTTGCTTTCCTCTGTAGGAACAAATCCTCTTGATTGAGTTGATTGTTCGTCAGCTCCATCAATTTTTGTAATTTTTTTATCGCTCATCGGTTGTTTTTTAAATGGGTTATTTTTTAATATAATTTCAAAACAGGTTAAAAATAAATAAAATTATGAGTTATTTTTAATTTAAGTCATTATTTTTGAATCAAAATTTTATACTTTGAAATATTTCATCTTTTTTGTCTTTATTACTTTTTCTGTTTTTTCTCAATCTAATTTTGAAAAAGGAGAGAAGTTATTTGATCAAAAAAAATATAAGGAAGCCAAAACGTATTTTAAAAATTACCTAAACGAATATCCGTCAGATTTAAAAACGACAGAATATTTAGGCGACATTGCAGGTATTTATAAAGAATGGGATGAAGCTATTAAGTGTTATGAAAAAATTAAAAAATTAAACCCTCAAGATGCTAATTACCATTATAAATATGGAGGAGCTTTAGGAATGAAGGCAAAAGAAAGTAATAAGTTTGCTGCTTTAGGAATGATTGGTGATGTTGAAGATGCTTTTTTGACAGCTGCAAAATTAGATAAAACTCATATAGATTCTCGTTGGGCTTTAATAATGTTTTATATTGAAATTCCTGCTATTATTGGAGGTAGTGAAAAAAAAGCTCAGGTGTATGCTAATGAGTTAATGCATCTTTCAAAAGTGGATGGTTATTTATCAAAAGGGTATATTGATGTCTATTTTAAACGATATGAAAATGCCGAGAAAAACTATTTAAATGCACATAGAATCGGCAATTCTCAAACGACTTTTGAAAAATTATACGATTTGTATTTGAATAAATTAAAGGACAAATCAAAAGCGGAACAATTAAAAAAGGAATTTAAATAAATAGGTTAGAAGTATAGAAGTTTAATAGTTTAAAGGCAGTAGGTCGAACTCTTAAACTTATAATCTTTTAAACACGTAAACATAACAATGAGAACACATTTCATAGCAATTGGCGGAGCAGCAATGCATAATTTAGCATTAGCTTTACATAATAAAGGATACAAAGTTACAGGAAGTGACGATGCTATTTTTGAGCCCTCAAAATCACGTTTAGAAAAAAGAGGATTGTTGCCAAATGAAATGGGTTGGTTTCCAGAGAAAATAAATGCCGATATTGATGCAATTATTCTTGGAATGCACGCAAAAGCTGATAATCCAGAATTGTTAAAAGCACAAGAATTAGGATTAAAAATTTATTCTTATCCCGAATTTTTATATGAACAATCAAAAGATAAAACCAGAGTGGTAATTGGTGGTTCACATGGAAAAACAACTATTACCTCAATGATTTTACATGTAATGCATTATCATAACGTTGAAGTAGATTATATGGTTGGCGCACAACTTGAAGGTTTTGATACCATGGTTCATCTTACAGAAGATAACGATTTTATTGTCTTGGAAGGCGATGAATATTTGTCTTCACCAATGGATTTACGTCCGAAATTTCATTTATATCAACCAAATATTGCGTTGCTTTCAGGAATTGCTTGGGATCATATTAATGTTTTTCCAACATTTGATAATTACGTTGAGCAATTTCGAATTTTCACCAATCAAATTACCAAAGGAGGAATTTTAGTTTATAATGAAGAAGATGCAACGGTAAAAGAAGTTGCCGAAGAAACGGATAACCAAATTAGAAGAATTCCTTATACAACTCCAGAATATTCGGTTGAAAATGGAATTACATTATTAGAAACTCCTGATGGTCCAATGCCCATCGAAGTTTTTGGAGCTCACAATCTAAATAATTTAGCAGGAGCCAAATGGATTTGCCAAAATATGGGAATTGACGAAGCCGATTTCTATGAAGCAATTGCAACTTTTAAAGGAGCAAGCAAACGTTTGGAAAAAATTGCAGAAGGAAATGTTAAAGTTGCTTACAAAGATTTTGCACATTCGCCAAGTAAAGTTTCAGCCACTACTAAAGCTGTTAAAAATCAATATCCAGATAGAAAATTAATCGCTTGTTTAGAATTACACACGTATTCTAGTTTAAATGCTGAATTTTTAAAAGAGTATGAAGGAGCGTTAGAGTCGGCAGACGTTGCTGTTGTTTTTTATTCGCCAGATGCTGTAAAAATCAAACAATTAGAAGAAGTAACCTACGACCAAATTGCACAATCTTTTAAACGTGATGATTTAATAATTTACACAAACCCAACAGAATTTAAAGATTTCTTGTTTTCTCAAAATTTTGATAATTCAGCCTTGCTTTTAATGAGCTCTGGAAATTATGGAGGATTGAATTTTGATGAGGTGAAAGCTTTGATTGAGTAGTTATGGCAAGGCTTACTTTTTGTATTTAAAATGCCCAACAATTTTCCAATTCAGTAAACAATCTTCTAAAACTTGTCCGCTACCTATATTGTGAACAATCATTGGTCTTTTGCCGTCTTTAGATTTTACATGAGTAATAATTCCAATATGAGGAATTGCATCACCTGTTAAAAGCCAAGAAACAATCTCACCTGTTTTGTAATCATTAGGATTGTCTGATATGGGCAATTTCTCTCCTTTTCTTTCAAAAAAAACTTCCAAATTAGGGACTCTTCTATGGTCAATGTTTTTGTCGGTAGTTTTTAAACCCCATTTTTTTAGGTTATGATATTTTGAAAAATTTGATTTCATGTCTTCATGCACTTCTTTTTGTAAATCAATATCAAGTTTTCTGTATGCACGAATAATAACATCAGTACAAACCCCTGTTTTTGGTGGAACATCTCCATTTGGATATTTTATGGCAACATAAGCTGGCGTGTAAACTATTTCAGGGTCAATAATAGATATTGCTGCATTAGAAAGTTTTTGATAAAAGTCAATTAGCTTTTCAATTGGTTTAATTCTTTGCTCTGTTACTGTAATATTGTTAATTGTTACATTGTTAATATCAGTAGGTAGTGATTGCTCTTTTTGGCAACAAAATAAAAGCGGAATAAAAAGAAAGGCAAAATGCATTTTCATATAGTTGTTTCTTTTCTAAACGTATTTTTCAACACATTTATTTTGAACGTATTAAAAAAAGAATTTACTTTGGCTTTTTAAACGCCAAAATAAATTTTTATGTACACGCCAATTAATCAGTGGGCCGAGGATGATCGACCACGTGAAAAATTCCTACTAAAAGGTAAATCTACTTTATCAGATTCAGAATTACTTGCAATTCTTATAGGTTCTGGATCTCGAAATGAAAGTGCCGTGCAACTTTGCCAACGCATTTTAGCATCTACAAATAACAATCTTAATCTTCTTGGTAAACTTTCTGTTCAACAATTAATTCAATTCAAAGGAATTGGAGAAGCAAAAGCTATTTCTATTGCTGCAGCTTTAGAGTTAGGAAGAAGACGTAGAGTTGAAGAAACAGTTGAGTTATCTAAAATTTCTTCAAGCAAAGCAGTTTTTGAAATTATGCAACCCATTATTGGAGAATTACCTCATGAGGAATTTTGGGTTTTATACCTTAATAATTCAAATAAAGTAATTTACAAATCGCAAATAAGTAAAGGTGGAATTACGGGAACTCTTGTCGATAGTCGAATTGTATTCAAAATGGCTTTAGAGCATAATGCTACTTCTATTATTTTATCACATAATCATCCTTCTGGGAAATTACAAGCTAGTGATGCAGATATTCAAATTACGAAGAAATTAAAAGAAGCAGGAAGGAGTTTGGATATTCAAATTCTAGACCATGTAATAATTACCGAACACAGTTATTTTAGTTTTGCAGATGAAGGAATTTTTTAGAAAAGTTTAAGAAATAATATCTTTTCAATTCCCTATATTGCAACTTATTATAAATTAGCTTATCAAATGATTATAAGTGCCGAAAATATTACTTTTTCATACAATAAAGAGCAATCTTTTATTTTGCCTGATTTGTATTGTTCTGCTGGAAGTACAATCTTAATAACTGGTGATTCTGGTAAAGGGAAAACTACTTATTTGCATATTCTTGCTGGCTTATTAAAACCATCTACAGGAAAAATTCTTATTGATGGGACAGATATTGTTGCGTTAAGCGAAGGAAAGAACGATAAATTTAGAGGTCAAAATATTGGATTGGTTTTTCAAAAGTCACATTTTATTTCTTCTTTAACTGTTTTAGAAAATCTAGAAATGGCTAGTTGGTTGGCAACAGGTAAAAAAAATACAACTAGAGCAAAAAAACTTTTAGAACAATTAGATATTAAGAGTCAAGAAAATAAAATTCCAAGTCAATTGAGCATTGGTCAGCAACAACGTGTTTCTATTGCAAGAGCCTTGATGAATGAACCAAAAGTTCTTTTAGCAGATGAGCCAACATCAAGTTTAGATGACAAAAACGCTGAAAAAGTAATAGAATTGCTTACAAGTTTGTCTAAAGAATATAAAGCGGCTTTAATTATTGTAACACACGATAGCCGAATTAAAGAAAAATTTATTAACCAAATAACTTTAGTGTAAGATGATTACAAAATTAGCATGGAAAAATATTTGGTTTAAACCATTGAATACTATTTTAAGTATAATATTGTTAACTTCAAGTGTTGCTATTATTACTGTTTTGGTTTTACTTGAAAAACAATTTGAAGAAAAATTCACAAATAATATTGATGGAGTAGATTTAGTATTAGGAGCTCAAGGAAGTCCATTGCAATTAATACTTTCTTCAGTTTATCAAGTTGATGCGCCAACAGGAAATATAAGTTACGATTCTGCAAAAGTTTGGATGCAACATCCATTTGTGAAAAGGGCAATTCCACTTGCTTTTGGAGACAATTATCGAGGTTATAAAATATTAGGAACAACCTCAGATTATTTGCAAAAATATGAAGCTAAAATCGCTCAAGGAAAAATTTTCGAAAATAATTTTGAAGTAGTCATTGGTGCTGAAATTGCTAAAAAACTGAATTTAAAGTTGGGAGATGAATTTTTTGGCTCGCATGGTGATGCTGCTGAAGGAGAAGTTCATGATCAATATGCCTATAAGGTTGTAGGTATAACTGATCTAACTGGCAAGGTTGTTGATAATTTAATCTTGTGTACTATTCCAAGTGTTTGGCAAATGCACGGCGATCATGGTAATGAAAATCCAGCGCATGGGGAAGAAGGACATGTGCATGAAGAAGGAGAAGAACATCATGCTGAGGATTTTACTTTAGATAAAAAAGGAATGGACATTACTGCTGTATTATTACAGATTAGAAATCCTATGGCAAAATTAACTTGGCAACGACTTATTCCTCAAAACACAAAAATGCAAGCAGCTTCACCTGCTTTAGAAATAAATAGATTGATTAACTTATTTGGTGTTGGGATCAATGGACTTCGATATTTAGCCTATGGAATTATGTTAATTTCTGGAATATCAATCTTTATTGCCTTATTCAATACTTTAAAAGAAAGAAAAGATGAATTTGCGCTTTTACGAGTAAACGGAGCAAAAAGATTACAACTTTTGAAACTAATAATGATTGAAAGTTTGTTGCTTTGTGTTGTTGGATTTATCTTTGGTACGGTTTTGGGAAGAGTAGCATTGATATTAATTTCAAATTCATCTGAAGAGGATTTTAAACTAAGTTTTAATCCATATGAATTTATTTGGGAGAAAGAAGGAGTGTTATTTTTATTAACTATATCTGTAGGTATAATAGCAGCTTTAATACCTGCGATAAAAGCATATAATTTAAACATATCAAAAACATTAGCAAATGCGTAATACATTAAAATTTTCACTTGCATTATTAATTGCAATTACATTATTTAGTTTCAATACTAAAGACAATAAATCTACATTTAAAAAAGTTTCAACTTCTGTTTATGCAGATACTTTAACGTGGACATTATTAGGTAAAATAGATTATTTAAAAAAACCAGATAAATTATACGGTGAAGTAATGTTTCCTGTAATTAACCCAAAGTTAAAGTCAATGCAAGGAAAGTCAATAGTAATCAGCGGATTTATAATTCCTATAGATAACAAAAACTATGCTATAAGTAAAAATGTATTTGCTGCTTGTTTTTTCTGTGGGAAGTCAGGTCCAGAAACAATAATGGGAATTAAATTTAAAGGAGATTTACCTAAATTGAAAACGGATCAATACGTTACTTTAAAAGGAACATTTCGTTACAACGATAAAGACGTTGAAGATTGGATTTATCATGTTGAAAATGCAATAATTACAGCTGGTAAATAACTTGTTCTTTGAAAGTTTTTCAACATAAAAAACATATATTTTTTGATTTAGATCATACGCTTTGGGATTTTGATAAAAATTCTGCATTCGCATTTGATGTAATTTTTAAGAAACATAATTTAGAGATTAGTGTTGTCCAATTTCTTGAGTATTATATTCCAAGAAATCACTATTACTGGAAATTGTATCAAGTAAATAAGATTTCTCATGAAGATTTACGCTTTTACCGTTTAAAAGATGTTTTTGATGTTTTAAACTTTGAAATTGCAGACGAAATGATTCATCAACTTTCAGTTGATTACATCAATCATTTGCCCGATAATAATTTATTGTTTGATGGAGCTTTTGAGGTGCTAAGTTATTTAAAAGAACATTATCATTTACATATAATTACAAATGGGTTTGGTGAGGTGCAAGGAAGGAAATTAAAAAATTCAAAGATTGATCATTTTTTTCAAACCATTACCAATTCAGAAATGGCTGGAGTAAAAAAACCACATCCAAATATATTTGAATTTGCACTATCTTTGGCTAAAGCTACAAAGGAGGAAAGTGTTATGATAGGAGATAGCTTGGAAGCAGATATAGAAGGAGCCTTAAGTTATGGAATTGATGCTGTTTACTTTAACGAGCAAAACACTAACATTCAAAAACAGATACATCAAGTCAATCATTTACTTGAATTAAAAAACATATTATAGCATGAAAAAAATATTATTTATTATAACAGTTTTGTTTGCAATTAGTGTTACAGCTCAATCAGATTATGAGGTAGTAATTATTCCAAAGAAGTATTCATTTTTAAATGATGAAAATAAATTCAATTTAAATTCTTTGACAAAATCTTTTTTTGAGACAGAGGGTTTCATAGTATATTATGCTGAGGATTATTTGTCAAAAGAAATTGCCACTAATCGTTGTAATGCAATGTTTGTAGATGTTCTAGAAAATAATAGTGTTTTTGTTAGAAAACTAGAAGTGGTTTTGATGGATTGTCAGAATAATATTCTTCTTAAAAGCATTCAAGGTAATAGTAGGGAAAAAGATTTTAATAAATCATACAATGAGGCTTTAAGAATGGCTCTTACTTCAATGAGAGGGAGTTTAAATATAAAAAAGCCAAAGACTAATAAAGGAATTGAGATAATAGAAAAGACTGATAAAGAAGTTGCTTTTAGTATTGAACAAAAATCTTTAAAAACTCAAGTGGAAATAAATAAAGAAGGTTCACTTTATGCGCTTCCTATTTCAAACGGGTATAAAATTGTAGACAATACACCATCAGTAGTTTACTTAATATACGCTACTTCAAATGATTCTGTTTTTATTGCTTCAAAAGGAGAAGTAAAAGGTGTTTTTATTAAGAAAATGAACGGTTGGTTTTTTGAGTATTATAAAAACGATACTTTAGTTTCTGAAAAAGTTGAAGTTAAGTTTTAAACTATAGTCCTTTGGGCTAAATTAATATCCATATTTATCCTTCCATCTATTTTTTAAAAACGTACGTAATTCTCTTTCACGTGCATTGTCGCCTGGTTCAAAGAATTTAGTTTCAGAAACTTCATTAGGCAAGAATTCTTGCTCTATAAAATTATTAGCATAATCGTGGGAATATTTATATTCGTCTCCATAACCTAATTCTTTCATTAATTTGGTTGGCGCGTTTCGTAAATGTAAAGGAACAGGTAAATTGCCAGTTTGTTTCACCAATTGTTGTGCTTTGCCAATTGCTATATAACTGGCATTACTTTTTGCTGAACTCGCTAAATATATAGCACACTGACTCAAAATAATTCTGCTTTCAGGATAGCCAATGGTTGTTACAGCTTGAAACGTATTATTTGCCATAATTAAAGCAGTTGGATTGGCATTTCCAATGTCTTCACTAGCTAAAATTAATAATCTTCGAGCTATAAATTTTACATCTTCGCCACCTTCAATCATTCTAGCTAACCAATAAACCGCACCATTAGGGTCGCTTCCTCGTATCGATTTTATAAAAGCAGAAACAATATCATAATGTTGCTCACCTGTTTTATCGTATAAGACCGTGTTTTTTTGAGCTAAATGCATTACTTTTTCATTGGTAATAACAATAGAATCTTCTTCAGTTGCGTTGATTACTAATTCAAAAACATTCAATAGCTTTCTTCCGTCACCACCAGACAATCTTAAAAGGGCTTCGGTTTCTTTTAATTCAATTTGTTTGGTTTGTAAATATTTGTCAGTAGCAATTGCTCGGTGTAATAATGCTTCTAAATCATCTTTCGAAAACGGATTCAATACATAAACTTGACATCTTGACAATAGAGCGGGAATGACTTCAAAACTTGGATTTTCTGTAGTTGCGCCTATTAATGTCACCCAGCCTTTTTCAACTGCAGCAAGTAAAGAATCTTGTTGCGATTTACTAAAACGATGAATCTCATCGATAAATAAAATAGGATTCTTAGCCGTAAACATTCCGCCGCTTTGTTTGGCTTTATCCAGTACTTCTCTAATGTCTTTTACACCACTATTTATGGCGCTTAAAATATAAAATGGTCGCTTACTCTCTTCGGCCATTATTTGGGCTAAAGTAGTTTTTCCGGTTCCAGGTGGTCCCCATAAAATTAAACTTGGAATTATTCCTTTTGCAATTTGATGTGTTAACGAACCTTGTTCACCTACTAAATGCAACTGACTTACGTATTCCGATAAATTTTTAGGTCTAATTCTTTCTGCTAACGGTGCTTCCATTTTGTAAAATTACATTTTTTCATTTTTAACTATATTAAAAAAGGCTTGAAATTTTATTTTCAAGCCTTTTTTAGATAATTTAAATGATTAGTCTTTATATTTTTCTGAAGTATTTGCAAGTAGTAAATCACGCGTGTTTTTTTGGACTGTTATTGCAGAAAATAAACTCAATAAAAAAGACATGCCATAAAATCCTTTTTCGCTTAATTCTAAATCAGCATTCCAAAGCCCAATAATTAATAGTGTGATTGACGAAATAGTGGTAAACCAACTAATACCATAATACATGTCAGTAACTGGTATTCCTTCATCTCTATCTCGAACAGATTTTTGAACAGAAATTACTGAGAAAAGTCCAAATAATAAAATTGTAAAATAATATCCTTTTTCATTTAGTTGCATTTGCGCGTTCCAAAGTCCAATACAATAGGAAACCATTCCTATTAATAATGTAAACCACGCTGCGCCAATAAAAGCACTTGTAGGCTTTTGCATTATTAAAATTTCTTTCGTTTTTGTGTTCATTACTTCCGAATTGCTTAATTGATTTGTTTCCATGATTTCTAGATTTAAATTTCTAAAGCAAAGAAAATAAGAAGTGGAAGCCGAAACAATGAACTTGGGTTAACAAATTCAATTTTAGTTAAATTTTTGCTCGAATTCTACTTAAAGCTTGTGGAGTAATACCAATATATGAAGCAAGATATTTTTGTGGAATTTCTTGAATGAGGTTTTGTTGTTCTTTAAATAAGTTTAAATAACGTTCTGTTGGCGAGTCTTTCATGAAGCTTAATTCTCGTTTTGATTTATATCTAAAAAATTCTTCCGCAAAAATTCTTCCAATAGATTCTCCTGCTTTTGTTACTTTATAAATTTCTTGTAAGTCATCTTTTGTAATGTATATTACTTTTGATTTGGTTAGGCTTTGAATACATGCTACGCTAGGAGTTTGTGTTAAAAAGGATGAATAGCTGCTTAGAAAGCTTTCAGGAAACCCAAAGTCAATAGTTACGTCTTTTTCTGGAAGTTCTATAAATAAGCGAAACACACCTTCTAAAATAAAATAAATTTTATTTTCAATAGCATCTGTTGAAGTAACAAACTCTTTCTTTTTATATTCTTTCAACTGAAGCTTAGTTGAAATGAATAGCCAATCAGTATCTGAAATTTCTACTTTTTTATTTAAAATGTTTCTTAAAATTTCCATGTTTTAAATGTAAATATTTTAATTTTCTCAGCAAAATATAAAGATGATTTGAAAATACTCTTTTAATAATGCATGACAAAAAAGCATAATAATTTTTTTGGTCTTATCTTTGAGATTAATTAATTATGAAAAAACCAAGTATAGAAAATCCGTTTGTTTTTACACCATCAGTTGTGCTGTTGCCTTTACTCTTTGTATTGTTGCTATGGACTGTTTTTTGGGTAGAAAAACATTTTCATATTAGCTTTTCGCATTATGGAGTTTATCCAAGAGAAGCATTTGGTGCAAAAGGAATTTTCTTCAGTGCTTTTTTACATGGCGATTTAAAGCATTTAATAAATAACTCTCTTGCATTATTGGTTTTATTAGCTGCTCTGCGGTTTTTTTACAGAGAACAATCCTTTGTGGTTCTCTTCTTCGGTATTGTATTTTCAGGCTTAGGCACGTGGTTGTTAGGAAGACCGAGTTATCATATTGGAGCAAGTGGATTAATTTATGCTTTGGTGAGTTTTATGTTTTTTAAAGGAATTTTTACCAAATATTATCGATTAGTTGCCTTGTCTTTGCTAATTGTTGTGTTTTATGGTGGAATGGTTTGGTACATGTTTCCAAAAGTTGATGATGCTGTTTCTTGGGAAGGTCATTTAAGTGGTTTTTTAACAGGAATAGCATTTGCATTAGTTTTACGAACACCTCAGTTTGCAAAGCCAATTTTATATGAATGGGAAAAGCCTGATTTTAATCCTGAATTAGATCCATTTATTAAAAACTTTGACGAAACAGGAAAATTTAATCCTCCGCCAAAACCAGAAGAAGTCGTAAAGGAATACTTTACAACTTCTTTAAAGGTAATTTATAATTTTATTGGAATTAAGAAGTAATTATTTCACTGAAAAAGAATTGAATATTTTATTTATTTCTTGGAAATAAAGATCAAATTTTTCAACTTCTGCTGAATAAGTTAGGATGAAAGCTTTCTTGTTCTTAATTAATAAGTATTGATAAAATTTAAGAGCTCTCCCTGTAGGTTTTGCTTCGTAAATAAATACTTGTACTTCATTTTTATTTAGGTTTATTTTTTTAGATTCAATTAACTTTCCATTTTTCTTAACTTGATCTTTACTAATTTTCACATATTGATCGAAGTCAATTTGGTGCCCTTTTAAATCTTGTATTAATAAATTGATATTTTCTATAAATAAATCTTTTTCATTTTCTTTTTCCATGTAAATAATAATTTCCGTGTTTCTAGTTTTAGAATCATCAAATTTTAAATTTTCTGGAAACGAAATTTCATATTCACTGGTTTTTATTGTTCTTACATTTTGACTGTAAGAAATAAAAGAGAATAGAAAAGTTATAATAAAAAGTGTTTTTTTCATAAAGTATGAATTAAAATAGAAACCTATTTTTTGAGACTTACTGCCTCTGTCTTACCGTTTCATATAAAAAAGCGCCACAAGCTACAGAAACATTTAATGATTCTATAGTTCCATACATGGGTAGTTTTGCTTTTTCATCAACGATTTTCAATACTGAAGGGTTTACACCACGGTCTTCACTTCCCATAATAATTGCTGTAGGCTCTGCAAGTGATATGTCGTAAATAGTATTGTCGGTTTTTTCAGTTGCAGCCACAGTTTTTATTCCGCTTCCTTGTAGAAAGAAAATAGCATCTTTAATATGATCTACTTTGCAAATCGGCACATTAAATACTGCTCCAGCACTAGTTTTAACTGTGTCTCCATTAACAGGAGCAGAACCTTGTTTTTGAATGATAATTCCGTCAACTCCAGTACATTCTGCAGTTCTTATAATTGCACCAAAATTTCTAGCATCAGACAATTGGTCTAATATTAAAAACAAAGGTGTTTTTTCTTTTTCTAAAACAGCTGTAACCAATGTTTCTAAATCATGGAAAGAGACAGGTGAAATACTTGCAACAGCACCTTGGTGATTTTTAGAAGTTAATCTGTTTAGTTTTTCAACAGGAACATAAACAAAATTAATGTTGTTTTTCTTCATTGTTTTCATCAGTTCTTGCATCAAATCACTTTGTGCATCTTTTTGAATGAAAACTTTATCTACTTCTTTACCTGCAACAATAGCTTCAATTATTGCTCTAATTCCAAATATTTGATTTTCTTTTTCCATTTGGCAAAGATAGTATTTTTAGATTGTTAGAAACTTAGATTTTAGACCTTTTAGTATTTTAATTTTCGAACAATAGAATTGTCTGATGGTAGAATTTAGAAATTCGTTTTAAAACTGATGTGAATTATTGAATTGGATAGTTTTATGGCTTGGTCATTTGTAGAGCCATTAGCGTAAACTAAATTAAATAGTCCGTTGTTTGTTAATAGTCCAAAACCAAAACCAAGTCCTAATAAGCTATCTTGTAAATTTGATGCTTTATCTTGAAAATATCCATAATCAGTAATTGAATGGATATATATGTTTGGAGCTAATATATAGTTATATTCAAGCATTAGACCAGAAAAAAAATTTGCTTGTAGGCTATTCTCTCTAAAACCTCTAATGGAATTAATCCCTCCAAAACGATACAGTTCGTTTATTATATACGCTTCACTATTCAAATAAAACGTTTGGTTTTTTATTCGAATGTTGTTCTTTGTGTTTAAGTATAGTGTGTGAGAAGCGTCTATTTGTCCAAAAAGCTGAGAAGTTTTTTCAGAAGCTATTTTTCGATTTCCAAAACCTGTTTTGAAAATAAAATTTGTTCTTTCTGGAAATAAAAAATCATCTATTTTTCTTTTAAAATATTCAAAACTATATGTATAAAAAGTATTTGTAAAATTATTAAGAATAGTAGAATTTATTTTTTGAATATCTACAGATTTTGTATTTTGAAAGCCAATAAACATTTTTTTATTGTAGTTAAAGTAGTAGCCTATGTTTAAATCAGCAATTGTATTTTGAAAAGTGCTATCTCTTTTAAATATTCTTAAGTCTGCTTTTAAGCCAAGAGGACTTTTAAGTAAGTAGGGTAATTCTGTTCCTAAATTAAAGGAAGTTTGTTGTCTTCCGTCATTTTTCCAATACAGTTTGAATTTTTCGCCAGAATTAAATATGTTTTGTAAAGACAAATCTAAATAACCATTAAAAACTAATTTGCTATTCTCATCATTTGAAAAACCGATAAAACCGTCAAAAACATTTGGTTTTGATTTTTCTAAATAAGTATATATTTTTGTTGTGTTGTCAGTGAATAATATTTCTGGATATTTAGTCTGTGTAATAAAGGTTAGTTCTGAAAAATCTTCATTAATTCCTTTTACTAAATCTTGGTTAAAAATTCTTTTTTTATACTTTTTAACCCAATTCTTTTTAATGTTTGTTGGGAATTTATCATAGCCAAGTATTACCAAATCGTCTAGAGTTCTTTTTTGATTTAATTCAACAAACAAATTAGCGGAAAGTCCTTTTTTAGTTTGCTTGTGATTTCTAAGTAAAAGTTTAGCCAAGGAGTAACCTTTCTTTTCAAGTAAGTTGATTTTAGATTGCATCCAATTTTCAGTTTCACTTATTTTCAAATGAATAGAATCGGATTCAATCTGTAGAATGCTTTGAAGTTCTTCAGAAATTGTATCTATATATATGTCTATATGTTTTAAAGGTAATCCTAGTTTATACTGAAATACAAATGTGCTGTCATTTATTTTTATTTGATTTATTAATTCACCTTCAAAAAAGCCATTGTTTTGAAGTTTTAAATCAAACTTTTCTTTCTCTTTTAATAGGTCTGCAACAAGATTGTGTTGACTCTCGTATTTCAAGGAGTCAATTTGTTTCGTTTCTAATTCGTTTTCTCCTTTAATTTTTAAATAAAAATTTTGTGAGAAAGAAAGATTGCATAGAAATAAAGTTAAAAAAAGAATAAAATATTTCATGGTTGTAAAGAAACGTAAAAAAAATAAAATAAGTATAATGTCTTGTAAATAGGTTGTTGAGTAAAAGTTGAATAACTTTTTTTAAAGTTCATTGAAAATTAATAGATTAAGTTTGTTTTGTTTAAATTAATCATTACATTTGCATCCCCTAAAAATCGGGGATATTAAATTATTAGTAACAATTATTAACAGTTATGCCAACAATTCAACAATTAGTAAGAACAGGAAGAGCCAAAATAACTAAGAAGAGTAAATCGGCTGCTTTAGATTCTTGTCCTCAAAGAAGAGGGGTTTGTACGCGTGTGTATACTACAACACCAAAAAAACCAAACTCTGCAATGCGTAAAGTTGCGCGTGTGCGTTTGACAAATGGTAATGAAGTAAATGCTTACATCCCTGGAGAAGGACACAATCTACAGGAGCACTCGATAGTATTAGTTAGAGGTGGAAGAGTTAAAGATTTGCCAGGTGTTAGATACCACATTGTACGTGGTGCTTTGGATACTGCCGGAGTTAGCGGTAGAACTCAAAGAAGATCTAAGTACGGAGCAAAAAGACCAAAAGACGCTAAAAAGTAATTTTTAAACTTTTAAAGAAAAGACATGAGAAAAAGAGCAGCCAAAAAAAGACCTCTTTTACCGGATCCTAAATTTAACGATCAGTTAGTAACACGTTTTGTAAACAACTTAATGTGGGATGGTAAAAAATCAACAGCTTTTAAAGTATTTTATGATGCATTAGACATTGTAGAAGCTAAAAAAGGAGATACAGAAAAAACAGCTTTAGAGCTTTGGAAAGATGCATTAACAAATGTTATGCCTCACGTAGAAGTTAGAAGTCGTAGAGTAGGTGGAGCAACGTTCCAAATACCAATGCCAATTCGTCCAGATAGAAAAATTTCTACTGCAATGAAATGGTTAATATTATATGCAAGAAAAAGAAATGAGAAATCTATGGCAGGTAAATTGTCATCTGAAATCTTAGCAGCTTCCAAAGAAGAAGGTGCTGCGGTTAAGAAAAGAATGGATACTCATAAAATGGCAGATGCAAATAAAGCATTCTCTCACTTCAGATTTTAATAAATAAGAAATGGCAAGAGATTTAAAATATACAAGAAATATTGGAATTGCTGCTCATATTGATGCTGGTAAAACAACAACAACTGAGCGTGTATTATTCTATACTGGAAAATCACACAAAATTGGTGAAGTGCATGATGGTGCAGCAACAATGGACTGGATGGCGCAAGAGCAAGAAAGAGGTATTACTATTACTTCTGCTGCGACTACTTGTGAGTGGAATTTTCCAACACAACAAGGTAAAATATTACCAGAATCACAAGCATATCACTTTAATATCATTGACACTCCTGGGCACGTTGATTTTACTGTAGAGGTAAATCGTTCGTTACGTGTACTAGATGGTTTAGTGTTTTTATTTAGTGCTGTTGATGGTGTTGAGCCTCAGTCAGAAACTAACTGGAGACTTGCTGATCAGTACAGAGTGCCTCGTATGGGGTTTGTTAATAAAATGGACCGTCAAGGTTCTAACTTTTTGGCTGTTTGTCAACAAGTTAAGGACATGTTGAAGTCTAATGCTGTAGCTATTACTTTGCCTATTGGTGAAGAAAATGACTTTAGGGGTGTTGTTGACTTAGTGAAAAATCAGGCTATTGTTTGGCATGACGAAACTCAAGGGGCTACTTTTGATATTATCGACATTCCAGCTGATATGGTTGATGAAGTAAAAGAATATCGTTCAATTCTTATTGAAGAAATCGCAACTTATGACGAGAATCTTTTAGATAAGTACATGGAAGATGAAAATTCTATTACTGAAGATGAAATTAATGCTGCGTTAAGAGCTGCTACTATTGATATGGCTATCATTCCTATGATTGCTGGTTCTGCTTTTAAAAACAAAGGGGTTCAGTTCATGTTAGATGCTGTTTGTAAATATTTACCATCTCCTTTAGATAAAGAAGGTATTGAAGGTATTCATCCTGATGATTTAGAGTTGTTAGAGGAAGATCAAACAAAAATATTACGTCGTCCTGATCCAAAAGAGCCTTTTGCTGCTTTAGCATTTAAAATTGCTACTGACCCTTATGTTGGTCGTTTAGCTTTCTTCCGTGCTTATTCAGGTCGTTTAGATGCAGGTTCTTATATCTTGAACACACGTTCAGGAAACAAAGAGCGTATTTCTCGTATCTACCAAATGCACGCTAACAAGCAAAACCCAATCGATTTTATCGAAGCTGGAGATATTGGAGCTGCTGTAGGATTTAAAGATATCAAGACTGGAGATACTATGTGTGACGAAAAGCACCCAATTATTCTTGAGTCAATGAAATTCCCTGATCCTGTAATTGGTATTGCAATTGAGCCTAAAACAAAAGCTGACGTTGATAAAATGGGTATGGCTTTAGCTAAGTTAGCTGAAGAGGATCCTACATTTACAGTTAGAACTGATGAAGCTTCTGGTCAAACTATTATTTCTGGTATGGGTGAGTTGCACTTAGATATCCTAATTGATAGAATGAAACGTGAATTTAAAGTTGAAGTTGACCAAGGTGAACCTCAAGTTGAATATAAAGAGGCTTTTACAAAAACTGCTACTCATAGAGAGACTTATAAGAAGCAATCTGGTGGTCGTGGTAAATTTGGTGATATTGTATTTACAATTGAGCCTGCAGAAGAAGTTGATGGTAAGCCTGCTTTTGGTTTGCAGTTTGTTAATGCTGTAAAAGGAGGTAATGTACCTAAGGAATATATTCCTGCGGTTGAAAAAGGTTTCCGTGAAGCTATGAAAACAGGTCCATTAGCCGGTTATGCAGTGGATAGTTTGAAAGTGACTTTATCTGATGGATCTTTCCATCCTGTGGATTCTGATGCTCTTTCTTTTGAATTAGCTGCGAAGTTAGGTTATAAAGAAGTAGCAAAAGCTGCTGGTGCTGTTATCCTTGAACCTATCATGAAAATCGAAGTTATTACTCCTGAAGAAAACATGGGTGATATCGTTGGAGATTTAAATAGAAGAAGAGGTCAAGTTAATGACATGGGCGATAGATCTGGTGCAAAAACTATTAAAGCAGATGTGCCGTTATCAGAAATGTTCGGATATGTAACTACATTAAGAACATTGTCATCTGGTAGAGCAACTTCTACTATGGAGTTTTCACACTATGCAGAAACGCCTTCTAATATTTCAGAAGAGGTAATTAAAAAAGCAAAAGGTAACGCTTAATTTTTAAGAAAATGAGTCAAAAAATCAGAATAAAATTAAAATCTTACGATCACATGTTGGTAGATAAGTCTGCTGAAAAGATTGTAAAAACTGTAAAGAGTACTGGAGCTGTAGTTACTGGTCCTATTCCTTTACCAACTAATAAAAAGATTTTCACTGTTTTACGTTCACCACACGTTAACAAAAAATCTAGAGAGCAATTTGAATTAAGCTCTTACAAGAGATTATTAGATATTTATAGTTCTTCTTCAAAAACTATTGATGCTTTAATGAAATTAGAGTTACCAAGTGGGGTTGAAGTTGAAATTAAAGTATAATTTCATATAAGCTGATTAAACAGTTTAAAATAAAAACCGCCTGTGTTCATTCACAGCGGTTTTTTTTAACACTTCAAGTTGCTTTTTTTAGATAAAATTTAATCATTTTTTGTCTAACTAATTATATTTGCGGTATTTAAAAAATAATTATATATTTGCACCCTCAAAAAGAGGTGTGTATTTATTATATGTGCACAAAAAAAACAAAAATTTAATTAATAATTAGTTTAATATGTCTGGGTTAATCGGAAGAAAAATTGGCATGACTAGCATTTTTGATGAAAACGGGAAAAATATTCCTTGTACAGTAATCGAAGCTGGCCCATGTGTAGTTACCCAAGTCAGAACCGAGGAGGTTGACGGGTACGTTGCTCTACAACTTGGTTTCGATGACAAATCTGAAAAACAAACTGTTAAAGCTGAGGCAGCTCACTTTAAAAAAGCAGGAACTGTTGCGAAGAAAAAAGTCGTTGAAATAAAGGAGTTTGAACAAGAGCACAAATTAGGTGATGTTATCACTGTAGAATTGTTCACTGAAGGTGAGTTTGTTGATGTACAAGGTGTATCAAAAGGTAAAGGTTTTCAAGGTGTTGTAAAACGTCACGGTTTTGGTGGTGTTGGTCAAGCAACTCATGGTCAACATAACCGTTTGAGAGCACCGGGTTCTGTTGGAGCTTCATCTTACCCATCTAGAGTATTCAAAGGAATGCGAATGGCTGGAAGAATGGGTGGTGATAATGTTACAGTTCAAAACTTAAAAGTTTTGAAAGTTGTTGCTGAAAAGAACTTATTAGTTGTTAAAGGAGCTATTCCTGGACACAAGAACTCTTATGTAATCATTCAGAAGTAATGGAAGTAAAAGTAGTAGATTTCAACGGAAAAGATACTGGAAGAAAAGTTCAACTTTCTGATTCAGTATTCGCAATTGAGCCAAATAATCACGCAGTTTATCTTGATGTTAAGCAATATTTAGCAAATCAAAGACAAGGAACTCATAAAGCTAAGGAAAGAGCTGAGGTTACTGGAAGTACTCGTAAGATTAAAAAGCAAAAAGGAACTGGTACAGCTCGTGCTGGTAGTATTAAGAATCCTTTATTTAAAGGTGGTGGTACTGTTTTTGGTCCTAGACCAAGAAGTTATTCTTTCAAATTAAATAAAAACTTAAAAAGATTAGCTCGTAAATCAGCTTTATCTATTAAGGCAAAAGAATCTAATTTGATCGTTGTAGAAGACTTCAGTTTTGACACTCCAAACACTAAAAATTTCATTAACGTATTGAAAGCTTTAGGGTTAGAAAATAAAAAATCATTATTCGTGTTGGGTGATACAAATAAAAATGTATATTTGTCGTCACGTAATTTAAAATCATCTTCTGTTGTAACTACTTCTGAATTAAACACTTACGGTATTTTAAATGCTAAAAGTTTGGTTCTTTTAGAGGGGTCTTTAGGAGAGATTGAAGCTAATTTAAGTAAATAATAAGGTTATGAGTATCATTATTAAGCCAATTATAACTGAAAAAATAACTAAAGATGGTGAAATTTTTAACCGTTTTGGTTTTATCGTTCAAAAAACTGCAAACAAAATTCAAATCAAAAATGCAGTTGAGGCTGCTTATGGTGTGAATGTAGTTGAAGTAAATACGATGAATTACAGACCAAATAGAAGTGTTAAATATACCAAGAGTGGTTTGATCAGTGGAAAAACAAATGCTTACAAAAAAGCAATTGTTCAAGTACAAGAAGGAGAAACAATAGATTTTTATAACAATATCTAATAGAAAATGTCAGTTAGAAAATTAAAACCTATTACCCCAGGTCAGCGTTTTAGAGTTGTTAATAGCTTTGACACTATTACAACTGATAAGCCGGAGCGTTCATTAATCGCACCGAAAAAAAACTCTGGAGGTAGAAATAGTCAAGGAAAAATGACCATGCGTTACACAGGTGGTGGTCATAAGCAAAGATATCGTATGATCGATTTTAAAAGAACTAAAACTGGAATTCCAGCTGTAGTTAAAACAATCGAGTACGATCCGAATCGTTCTGCTTTTATTTCGTTGTTAGCTTATGCTGACGGTGCTAAAACTTATGTTATTGCACAAAACGGTTTAGAAGTTGGACAAACTTTAGTTTCAGGTCCAGATGCAGCTCCTGAAATTGGAAATGCAATGCCTTTAAGTAAAATTCCTCTTGGTACAGTTATATCATGTATCGAATTGAGACCAGGTCAAGGAGCTATTATCGCTCGTTCTGCTGGAACTTTTGCTCAATTAATGGCTAGAGATGGAAAGTATGCTACAATTAAAATGCCTTCAGGTGAAACAAGATTAATTTTGTTAACATGTATGGCTACAATTGGAGCGGTTTCTAACTCTGATCACCAATTAGTTGTATCAGGTAAAGCTGGTAGAACTAGATGGTTAGGAAGAAGACCAAGAACTAGACCAGTTGCAATGAACCCAGTTGATCACCCAATGGGTGGTGGTGAAGGACGTTCTTCAGGAGGTCACCCACGTTCAAGAAAAGGTTTACCAGCTAAAGGTTATAGAACTCGTTCTAAAGTTAACCCGAGTAATAAGTATATTGTAGAACGTAGAAAGAAATAATAAGTAAGATATGGCACGTTCATTAAAAAAAGGACCTTATGTTCACTATAAACTAGAGAAAAAAGTTCAAGACAATGTTGAGAAAGATAGTAAAGCTGTGATCAAGACTTGGTCAAGAGCATCTATGATAACTCCAGATTTTGTTGGACAAACTATCGCAGTTCATAATGGTCGTCAATTTGTACCTGTTTACGTTACTGAAAACATGGTAGGACATAAATTAGGAGAATTTTCACCAACAAGATCTTTTAGAGGTCATGCAGGTGCAAAAAATAAAGGTAAAAAATAAGAGGCATGGGAGTTCGTAAAAGAGAAACAGCAGATGCGAGAAAAGAGGCTAATAAGTCTATTGCTTTCGCAAAATTGAATAACTGCCCTACTTCACCTAGAAAAATGCGTATTGTTGCAGATTTAGTAAGAGGTCAGAAGGTAGAATTAGCTCTTAATATTTTAAGATTTAATAGTAAAGAAGCTTCTAATAAACTTGAGAAACTTTTGTTATCAGCTATTGCTAATTGGCAAGCTAAAAACGCAGAAGCAAGTTTAGAAGATGCGGGTTTAATCGTTAAAGAGATCAGAGTAGATGGTGGTGCTATGTTGAAAAGACTTAGACCAGCACCTCAAGGTCGAGCTCATAGAATAAGAAAGCGTTCTAATCACGTAACAATCGTATTAGGATCTAATAATAACACACAAAGTAATTAATAAACAGTATGGGACAAAAGACAAATCCAATTGGAAATAGACTTGGTATCATCAGAGGATGGGACTCAAACTGGTATGGTGGAAATGACTACGGTGATAAAATCGCTGAAGACTACAAAATCAGAAAGTATATCCATGCACGTTTATCAAAAGCTAGTGTATCTAAGATAATTATCGAGAGAACTTTGAAACTTGTAACCGTTACTATCACTACTGCTAGACCTGGTATTATTATTGGGAAAGGTGGTCAAGAGGTAGACAAGTTAAAAGAAGAACTTAAGAAAATTACAGACAAAGAAGTTCAAATTAATATTTTCGAAATCAAAAGACCTGAGTTAGATGCTTTTTTAGTAGCTAACAGTATCGCACGTCAAATTGAAAACAGAATTTCGTACAGAAGAGCTATTAAAATGGCAATTTCTGCTGCAATGAGAATGAATTCTGAAGGGATTAAAGTGTTGATTTCTGGTCGTTTGAATGGTGCTGAAATGGCACGTTCAGAAGGTTTTAAAGATGGTAGAATTCCTTTATCAACTTTCAGAGCTGATATTGATTATGCATTAGCTGAAGCTCATACTACTTATGGTAGAATGGGAATTAAAGTATGGATAATGAAAGGTGAGGTTTATGGAAAAAGAGATCTTTCTCCGTTAGTTGGTATGGACAAGCAAAAGTCTAAATCAGCAGGATCTGGAAAAGGTAAACCAAACAGAAGCAAAAGAAAGTAATTTTTTAAACTAAAGAAAAATGTTACAGCCTAAAAGAACAAAATACCGTAAGGTACAGAAAGGTAGAATGAAAGGCGTTTCTCAAAGAGGTCACGAACTTTCTAATGGAATGTTTGGAATTAAATCTTTAGATTCATGCTTTTTAACTTCTCGTCAAATCGAGGCAGCTCGTATTGCTGCAACTCGTTACATGAAAAGAGAGGGTCAATTATGGATCAAGATTTTCCCAGATAAACCTATTACTAAGAAGCCTCTTGAAGTACGTATGGGTAAGGGTAAAGGTGCAGTTGAATATTGGGCTGCAGTTGTTAAACCTGGAAGAATCATGTTTGAAGTTGGTGGTGTTCCACTATCTATTGCAAAAGAGGCTTTACGTCTTGCTGCTCAAAAACTTCCAGTTAAAACTAAGTTTGTCGTTGCTAGAGATTTCGAAGCATAATCAAAAAATATTATGAAACAATCAGAAATAAAAAATCTATCTGCAGCTGAGTTACAAGAAAAACTTAGTCAGTTAAAGAAAACGTATGCTGACCTAAAAGCAGCTCATACTATTTCTCCAATTGAGAATCCTCTTCAAATCAGAACTGTGAGAAGAGCCGTTGCGAGAATTGCTACAGAGTTAACTAAAAGAGAGTTACAATAATTGTATTCTGCTGAAAGATGGAAAAAAGAAATTTAAGAAAAGAGAGAATTGGTGTTGTTACAAGTAACAAAATGGAGAAATCTATTGTTGTGTCTGAAACAAGAAAAGTAAAACACCCATTATACGGTAAGTTCGTGTTAAAAACTAAGAAATATGTTGCACACGACGAAACAAACGACTGTAATATTGGAGATACAGTAAAGATCATGGAAACAAGACCTTTATCAAAATCTAAATGTTGGAGATTAGTTGAAATCATTGAAAGAGCTAAGTAATTATGGTACAACAAGAATCAAGATTAAAAGTAGCAGATAACACGGGAGCTAAAGAAGTTTTAACTATTCGTGTTTTAGGAGGAACGAAACGTCGTTATGCCTCTGTTGGAGATAAAATTGTAGTTTCTATTAAAGATGCAACTCCTAACGGAAACGTTAAAAAAGGATCAGTATCAACTGCAGTTGTTGTACGTACCAAAAAAGAAGTGAGAAGAGCTGATGGATCTTACATCCGTTTTGACGATAACGCATGTGTATTGTTAAACGCTGCAGGTGAAATGAGAGGTACTCGTGTTTTTGGTCCAGTTGCCAGAGAACTTCGTGAGAAACAATTCATGAAAATTGTATCATTAGCACCAGAGGTGCTTTAATTCTAAAAATGATGACAAAGCTAAAAATCAAATCTGGAGACGTAGTAAGAGTAATCGCTGGTGACCATAAAGGTTCAGAAGGTACTGTTTTACGTGTTATCCGTGATAAAAACAAAGCGGTAGTTGAAGGAATAAACATGGTTTCGAAACATACAAAACCAAGTGCTAAAAACCCTCAAGGTGGTATCGTTAAAAAAGAAGCTCCTATACATATTTCTAACTTATCATTGATTGATCCAAAATCAAAAGCAGTGACTAAAGTTGGTTTCAAAGTAGAAGGAGAAAAGAAAGTGAGATTTTCAAAAAAATCTAATCAAGTATTATAGTAATGGCTTATATACCTAGATTAAAAGAAGAATATAAGAGTAGAGTAATCTCTGCTCTTACAGAAGAATTCGGTTACAAAAATGTTATGCAAGTTCCTAAACTTGAAAAAATAGTTGTAAGCCGTGGAGTTGGTGCAGCTGTCTCTGACAAAAAGTTAGTTGATTATGCTGTAGAAGAAATGACTAAAATTACTGGTCAATTAGCAGTAGCTACTATTTCTAAGAAAGACGTTGCGTCTTTTAAATTAAGAAAAGGTATGCCAATTGGTGCTAAAGTTACTTTACGTGGTGAAAGAATGTATGAGTTTTTAGATAGACTTATTACTTCTTCTTTGCCTTCTGTAAGAGACTTTGGCGGAATTAAAGCTACTGGTTTTGATGGTAGAGGTAATTATAACTTAGGAGTTTTAGAACAAATCATTTTCCCAGAAATTGATATTGATAAAATTAATAGAATCTCTGGTTTTGATATTACTTTTGTAACATCTGCAAGTACAGATACAGAAGCTAAAGCATTATTAACTGAACTAGGATTACCTTTTAAAAAGAACTAAGATATGGCTAAAGAATCAATGAAAGCCCGCGAGGTTAAAAGACAAGCAACTGTAGATAAATATGCTGAAAAGAGAGAGGCTTTAAAAAAAGCTGGAGACTATGATGCATTACAAAGATTACCTAAAAATGCTTCTCCTGTACGTTTGCATAATCGTTGTAAATTAACTGGAAGGCCAAGAGGTTACATGCGTCAGTTTGGTATTTCACGTGTTACTTTCCGTGAAATGGCTAATCAAGGTTTGATTCCGGGTGTTAAAAAAGCATCTTGGTAATCTCACTTAAAGTTATTACTTTTGCAATCCAAATAAAAATTAACTGGTTATAGGTTCGTTTGGTGAGTGCCAAACGAAAACCATAACCGCAATTCTATACAAATGTATACAGATCCAATTGCCGATTATCTTACAAGAGTTAGAAATGCAGTAGCTGCAAACCATAAAGTGGTTGAAATTCCTGCTTCTAATCTTAAAAAAGAAATCACAAAGATTTTATTCGATCAAGGATATATCTTAAGCTACAAATTTGAAGACAACTCTGTTCAGGGGACTATCAAAATTGCTCTTAAATATGATAAAGAGACTAAAGAGTCTGTTATCAAGGATATCCAAAGAATTAGTAAACCAGGTTTACGTAAATATTCAGGTTCTTCTACTTTGCCTAGGATCTTAAATGGTTTAGGTATTGCTATTGTTTCTACATCTAAAGGTGTAATGACTGGTAAGCAAGCAAAACAACTTAATGTTGGTGGAGAAGTTATTTGTTACGTATATTAATAAAAAGACGAAAGAATGTCAAGAATAGGTAAAAATCCAATTGCAATACCAGCAGGAGTAACTGTAGAAGTGAAAGATGCTGTTGTTACAGTAAAAGGAAAATTAGGCGAGCTTTCTCAAGAATTTTCTGATGTTACGGTTAAAATTGAAGATAACAATGTTATCGTTGAGCGTTCATCAGATCATAAAAATGAGCGAGCGAAACACGGACTTTATCGTTCTCTTATAAACAACATGATTATAGGAGTATCTGAAGGTTTTACAAAATCATTAGAATTAGTTGGTGTAGGTTATAGAGCTTCTAATCAAGGTCAAAAACTTGATTTAGCTTTAGGCTTTTCACACAATATAGTTTTAAATATTGTACCAGAAGTTCAAGTGGAAACTATATCTGAAAAAGGTAAGAATCCAATAGTAAAATTATCATCATTTGACAAACAATTATTAGGTCAAGTTTCTGCTAAAATCAGAGGTTTCCGTAAACCAGAACCTTACAAAGGTAAAGGAGTTAAGTTTGTAGGTGAAGTATTAAGAAGAAAAGCAGGTAAATCAGCTTAAAAATTAAGACTATGTCATTAACAAAAACTGAAAGAAGACAGAGAATAAAATTCAGAATTAGAAAGACTGTTAGCGGAACTCCTGCTCAGCCAAGACTTTCTGTATTTAGATCTAATAAAGAAATCTATGCTCAAGTCATAGACGATGTAAACGGTGTAACACTAGTTGCTGCATCTTCACGTGAAAATGAAGTTGTAAAAGGTACAAAAATTGAGACTGCTAGTGCAGTTGGGAAATTAGTTGCTGAAAGAGCACTTAAAGCTGGTATCAACACAATATCTTTCGATAGAGGAGGATATTTATATCATGGACGTGTAAAATCATTAGCTGAAGGAGCTAGAGAAGCAGGACTTAAATTCTAAGAAATTATGTATCAAAATTATAAAAACGTAGAACTAGTTAAACCAAGTGGTCTTGATTTAAAAGATCGTTTGGTTAATGTAAACCGTGTAACTAAAGTTACTAAGGGAGGTAGAGCATTTGGTTTTTCTGCAATTGTTGTGGTTGGAGATGAACACGGTGTTGTAGGTCATGGTTTAGGAAAATCTAAGGATGTATCTGAGGCTATTGCAAAAGCAGTAGAAGATGCTAAGAAAAACTTAGTTAGAATTCCTTTATATGGTCATACTGTACCTCACGAACAAAAAGGAAAATTTGGTGGAGCTAGAGTTAATTTAATGCCTGCATCGCATGGTACCGGAGTTATTGCTGGTGGTGCTGTTCGTTCGGTATTAGAGTCTGTAGGGATTCATGATGTATTATCAAAATCTCAAGGTTCTTCAAATCCTCATAACGTTGTAAAAGCTACTTTCGATGCTTTATTACAAATGAGAAGTGCTGCAACAGTTGCAAAACAAAGAGGTCTTTCTCTAGATAAAGTATTTAAAGGTTAAAATTCAAGGAAAAATGGCAAAAATTACAGTAAAACAAGTAAGAAGTAAAATCAATTGTCCTCTTGATCAAAAGAGAACATTGGAAGCTTTAGGTCTTCGTAAAATGGGACAAGTTGTTGAGCATGATGCAAATCCTGCTATCCTTGGAATGGTAAATAAAGTTAAACACTTAGTTTCTGTTGAAGAAACTAAATAACATCAATCGTTATGAATTTAAGTAACTTACAACCAGCTGAAGGTTCAGTTCACAACCAAAATAAAAGATTAGGTAGAGGAGAAGGTTCTGGTAAAGGTGGTACTGCATCTCGTGGTCACAAAGGAGCAAAATCTCGTTCTGGTTATTCTAAGAAAATTGGTTTTGAAGGTGGGCAAATGCCACTTCAAAGACGTGTGCCTAAGTTTGGTTTTAAAAATATCAACAGAAAAGAGTATCAAGGTATAAATCTTGATACAATTCAGATGTTAGTCGATAATGGAGTAATAACTGATACACTTGATTTCTCAGTGTTAGTTGAAACTCGTTTGGCAACAAAAAATAGCTTAGTAAAGATTTTAGGAAGAGGTGAGCTAAAAACTAAATTAAAGGTAAGTGCTCACAAATTTACTGCAACTGCTAAAGCGGCTATTGAGGCTGCTGGTGGAGAAGTAGTAAGTTTATAATCTAATTAGTAAAATGAAGAAATTTATAGATTCATTAGTCAATGTATGGAAAATAGAAGAGTTAAGAACTAAAATAGTTTTTACTTTACTTATATTACTTGCGTACCGTTTTGGTGCTCAGGTTACTCTTCCAGGTATTGATGCTACTCAATTAGGAAACCTTACAAATCAAACTGACGAAGGTATTGGTTGGTTAATTAATGTATTTACAGGAGGCGCGTTTTCGCAGGCTTCTGTATTTGCATTAGGTATTATGCCATACATCTCAGCATCTATTGTTGTTCAGTTAATGGGAATTGCGGTTCCGTATTTGCAAAAACTTCAAAAAGATGGTGAGAGTGGTAGAAAGAAAATTAACCAAATAACAAGATGGTTAACTATCCTTATTACTCTTGTTCAAGCGCCAGGTTATATTTATAATCTTAATACAACTTTACCAAGTGAAGCGTTTGTTCCTGAGTTTTTCTCATTCTTTTTCTTATCAATTTCTGTGCTTATTTTAGTTACTGGAACTATATTCGCAATGTGGTTGGGTGAAAAAATTACTGATAAAGGTATTGGTAATGGTATCTCATTATTAATTATGGTGGGTATTATTGCTAGAATGCCTCAGTCATTTATTCAAGAAGTTACTTCTAGAACAACTCAAGCTAATGGAGGTATAATGATGATTGTACTAGAACTTATTTTATGGTTCGTTGTAATTATCGCTTGTATTTTATTAGTTATGGCATTAAGAAAAGTTCCTGTGCAATATGCGAGAAGAACAGTTTCTGGAGAATTTGAAGAAGATTCAATGGGAGGGTCAAGACAATTTATTCCTTTAAAGCTTAATGCATCTGGTGTAATGCCAATTATATTTGCACAAGCTATAATGTTTATACCTGCTGCAGTTTCTGGTTTGGCTAAAGAATCAGACACAGCACAATCATTAGCAGGAATGTTTAATGATCCATTTGGATTAGTATATAATATAGTATTTGCTTTGTTAATAATAATTTTTACGTATTTTTACACCGCAATTACTGTACCAACAAATAAAATGGCTGATGATTTAAAGAGATCAGGTGGTTTTATTCCTGGTTTTCGTCCTGGTGTTGAAACCGGCGATTACTTAGATAAGATCATGTCTTTAATCACATTTCCAGGTTCACTATTTTTAGCTATTATTGCTGTTTTACCAGCTATTGTTGTTAGTTTATTAGGTGTTCAAGGAGCTTGGGGTTATTTTTATGGAGGAACATCTTTATTGATTATGGTCGGAGTTGCAATTGATACAATTCAACAAATCAATTCATATTTGTTAAATAGACATTATGATGGTTTGATGAAGAGTGGTAAAAATAGAAAGGCAGTAGCTTAATATTTATGGCAAAACAATCAGCAATAGAACAAGATGGATCAATAATCGAAGCATTATCAAATGCAATGTTTCGTGTTGAGTTAGAGAATGGACATATAGTAATCGCTCATATTTCTGGAAAAATGCGTATGCATTATATTAAATTATTACCAGGAGATAAGGTAAAACTTGAAATGAGCCCTTACGATTTGTCTAAAGCAAGAATTACATATAGATACTAAAGCTATTAAAATGAAAGTAAGAGCATCAGTAAAAAAGAGAAGTGCCGAGTGCATTATAGTGCGTAGAAAAGGAAGATTATACGTTATTAACAAAAAGAATCCTAGATTTAAACAAAGACAAGGATAATTATGGCTAGAATTGCAGGGGTAGATATACCTAAACAAAAAAGAGGAGTTATCGCATTAACCTATATCTTTGGAATAGGTGCTAGTAGAGCTAAAGAAATTTTAGCTAAAGCTAATGTAAGCGAAGATAAAAAAGTTCAAGATTGGAATGATGATGAAATTAGCGGAATTCGTGATGCTGTTTCCTATTTCAAAATTGAAGGAGAATTACGTTCAGAAATTCAATTAAACATTAAACGTTTAATGGATATTGGATGTCAAAGAGGTATTCGTCATAGAGCTGGGCTTCCATTAAGAGGTCAAAGAACAAAGAATAACTCTAGAACTAGAAAAGGTAAAAGAAAAACTGTTGCTAACAAGAAAAAAGCAACTAAATAATAAGTAAGTATGGCTAAAGCAACAGCAAAAAAACGTAAAGTTATCGTTGAGTCTACTGGAGAAGCTCATGTTAGTGCTACTTTTAATAACATCATTATTTCTTTGACAAATAAGAAAGGTGAGGTTATTTCTTGGTCTTCAGCTGGTAAAATGGGTTTCAGAGGTTCTAAAAAGAATACTCCATATGCAGCACAATTAGCATCTGAAGATTGTTCAAAAGTAGCTCTTGAAGCAGGACTAAAAAAAGTAAAAGTTTACGTTAAAGGTCCAGGTAACGGAAGAGAATCTGCTATTCGTTCAATTCACAATAGTGGAATTGAAGTAACAGAGATTATTGATGTTACCCCTATGCCTCATAATGGATGTAGACCTCCAAAGAGAAGAAGAGTTTAATAATAATTTAGTATAACCTAGGTAGGTTTAAGATTATCGAAGGATTTATTTAGACCTGAATTCATAATCACTACCTTAATTTAATTTGTAATGGCAAGATATACTGGTCCAAAAACTAAAATTGCTCGTAAATTTGGCGAGGCAATATTCGGAGAAGACAAAGCCTTCGAAAAAAGAAATTACCCACCTGGTCAACATGGTTTGGCTAAAAGAAGAGGTAAAAAATCTGAATACGCTGTTCAGTTAATGGAAAAGCAAAAAGCTAAATATACTTATGGTATTTTAGAAAAGCAATTCAGAAACTTATACAAGAAAGCTGCTGCAGCTTCTGGTGTAACAGGTGAGATTTTACTTCAATTGTGTGAATCACGTTTAGATAACGTTGTTTACAGAATGGGTGTTGCTCCTTCTCGTAGAGCTGCACGTCAAATAGTATCTCATAGACACATAACAGTTAATGGAGAATTAGTAAATGTTCCTTCATATCACTTAAAGGCTGGAGATAAAGTTGCTGTTAGAGCTAAATCTAAATCTCTTGAGTCAATTGCTAATTCTTTAGCAAATGCTTCTCAAGTTTATGAATGGATTACTTGGAATAACGATACTATGGAAGGTACTTATGTTGCTGTTCCACAAAGATTGCAAATTCCAGAAAACATTAAAGAGCAACTAATCGTTGAGTTGTATAACAAATAAAAACTGACATTAGTCGAATTATGGCATTATTTAATTTTCAAAAGCCCGATAAAGTTATCATGATCGATTCAACCGATTTTGAAGGTAAATTCGAATTTAGACCTTTAGAACCTGGTTACGGATTGACTGTTGGTAATGCATTAAGAAGAGTTTTGCTTTCTTCTTTAGAAGGATACGCTATTACATCTGTTAGAATTGAAGGAGTTGATCACGAATTCTCTACTATTTCAGGTGTTGTAGAAGATGTAACTGAAATTATCTTAAATCTTAAACAAGTTCGTTTTAAAAGACAAATTGAGGATATTGATAATGAATCTGTTTCTATTTCTTTAACTAATAAAGAGCAAATAACAGCTGGTGATTTCCAAAAATTTATCTCTGGTTTTCAAGTTTTAAACCCTGATTTAGTTATTTGCAATTTAGATAGCAAAACAACTATCAACATGGAACTTTCTATTGAAAAAGGTAGAGGATATGTTCCTGCTGAAGAAAACAAAAAAGCTAATGCTCCTATAGGTACAATTTATACTGACTCTATTTACACTCCTGTAAAAAATGTTAAGTATTCAATTGAAAATTTCCGTGTAGAACAAAAAACTGATTATGAAAAATTAGTTTTTGAAATACAAACTGACGGTTCTATTCATCCTAAAGATGCTTTAACTGAAGCAGCTAAAACGTTGATTCATCACTTTATGTTGTTTTCTGATGAAAGAATTACACTTGAGGCTGATGAAATTGCTCAAACAGAATCATATGATGAGGAATCATTACACATGAGACAATTATTGAAAACTAAATTAGTTGACATGGATCTGTCTGTTAGAGCTTTAAATTGCTTAAAAGCGGCTGAAGTTGATACTTTAGGAGACTTAGTTTCTTTTAACAAGAATGATTTAATGAAGTTCAGAAACTTTGGTAAAAAGTCTCTTACAGAACTTGATGAATTAGTTGCAGCTAAAAATCTTTCTTTCGGAATGGATTTAAGCAAATATAAATTAGATAAAGAATAAATTACCTCATATTTTGCTCTCCATAGGGATTGCAGCAAGATGAGGGTTAAATAGTAAGTCATGAGACACGGAAAAAAATTCAATCATTTAAGTAGACAAACAAGTCACAGAAAGGCTATGTTAGCTAATATGGCTTGTTCGTTAATAGAACATAAGCGTATCAATACAACAGTTGCTAAAGCAAAAGCTTTAAAAATGTTTGTTGAGCCTCTTGTTACAAAATCAAAAGAAGATACTACTCACAACAGACGTATTGTTTTCTCTAAATTAAGAGATAAATATGCTGTTACTGAATTATTCAGAGAAGTAGCTGCAAAAGTTGGTGATCGTCCAGGTGGATACACTCGTATTATAAAGTTAGGAAATCGTTTAGGAGATAATGCTGATATGGCAATGATCGAATTAGTTGATTTTAATACTATTTACACAGCTGGTAAAAAAGAAGTTAAGAAAACTACTCGTCGTGGTAAGAAAAAAGCTGATGCTGCTCCTGAAGCGCCTGCTGCTGATTCTTCTGAAAATACCGATACTGCAGAATAATCATGATTATTTGATTACATATAAAAAAAGGATAAACAATTGTTTATCCTTTTTTTATATACTATAATTTCAATTTTTAATTTAAATTTGCACAATCAACAACAACACACTATGAAATACATTAATCGTTCACAAGCCGTTTTACTTTTAAAAGACGGAACCGTTTTTTATGGAAAATCCATAGGTATACAAGGGAAAACTTTTGGAGAAGTTGCTTTTAATACTGGTACAACTGGATATCAAGAAATTTTTACTGACCCTTCTTATTTTGGTCAAATTATGGTTACTACCAATGCTCATATAGGTAATTACGGTGTTAATAATGATGAAGTTGAGTCTGATTCAGTAAAAATTTCTGGTTTAGTTTGTAAAAATTTTAGTTTCAATTATTCTAGAGAAAACGCTGAGGAAAGTCTTTATGATTATTTAGAAAAAGAGAATTTAATCGTAATTTCTGATGTTGATACTAGAGCCTTGGTAAGTTATATCAGAGATAATGGAGCAATGAATGCTATTATTTGTACAGATGAAACTCCTTTAGGAGAATTAATGAAGGAATTTGATACTATTCCTGATATGAAAGGTTTGGAATTGGCTTCAAAGGTTTCTACAAAATTGCCCTATTTTTATGGAAATGAAAACTCTAAATATAAAATTTCTGCATTAGATTTAGGTATTAAAACAAATATTCTTAGAAACCTAGCTTCAAGAGATTGTTACGTTAAAGTATTTCCTTACAATGCAACATTTGAAGATATGAAATCATTTTCTCCAGATGGTTATTTCTTATCAAACGGTCCTGGTGATCCAGAGCCTTTAGAATCTGCGCAACAAGTTGCTAGGGATATTATGAATGAGAATAAGCCTCTTTTTGGTATTTGTTTAGGTCATCAAGTAATTGCTTTAGCAAATGGAGTTTCAACATATAAGATGTTTAATGGTCATAGAGGAATTAATCATCCTGTTAAGAATTTGATTACTGGTAAAGGTGAAATTACTTCTCAAAATCATGGTTTTGCTGTAAATAGAGAAGAATTAGAAGCACATTCTGATCTAGAAATAACACACGTTCATTTAAATGACAATACGGTTGCAGGTATGCATTCTAAGTCTAAAAACTGTTTTTCTGTTCAATATCACCCAGAAGCTAATCCTGGTCCACATGATTCAACATATTTGTTTGACCAATTTATAGAAAATATCAATTTATTAAAAAATTAAAATATATAAGATGAGTATCATTATAAAAATTCATGCAAGACAAATTCTTGATTCTAGAGGTAATCCAACAGTTGAAGTTGATGTAATTACTGAAAATGGAACTTTAGGTAGAGCAGCTGTTCCTAGTGGTGCTTCTACTGGAGAGCATGAAGCTGTTGAGTTAAGAGATGGTGGTAAAGACTTTATGGGAAAAGGTGTTCGTAAAGCTATTGAGAATGTAAATATTACTATTGCAAATGAATTACTTGGGACTTCAGTTTTTGAACAAAATGCTATCGATAAAATAATGATTGATTTAGATGGAACTCCAAATAAATCAAAATTAGGCGCAAATGCTATTCTTGGAGTTTCTTTGGCAGTTGCTAAAGCTGCTGCTAACGAATTAGGAATGCCTTTGTATAGATATGTTGGTGGAGTTTCTGCTAATACTTTGCCTTTGCCAATGATGAATATTATTAATGGTGGCTCTCATTCTGATGCTCCAATTGCTTTTCAAGAATTTATGATTATGCCTGTAAAAGCTAAAAACTTTACTCATGCAATGCAAATGGGAACAGAAGTTTTTCATAATTTAAAGAAAGTTTTACACGATAGAAACTTATCGACTGCTGTAGGGGATGAAGGTGGTTTTGCGCCAAATTTATCTGGAGGTACTGAAGACGCATTAGATTCTATTAAATTAGCAGTTGAAAATGCTGGTTATACTTTTGGTGAAGATATTATGATTGCTTTAGATTGTGCTTCTGCAGAATTCTATGTAAATGGGAAATATGATTATTCTAAATTTGAAGGAGAAACTGGAAAGATTAGAACCTCACAAGAACAAGCTGAATATTTGGCTGAGTTAACTAAAAAATACCCTATCATTTCAATTGAGGATGGAATGGATGAAAATGATTGGGAAGGTTGGAAAATTTTAACAGATTTAGTTGGAGATAAAGTACAACTAGTTGGAGATGATCTGTTTGTTACTAATGTTGAAAGATTGTCAAAAGGAATTGATAAAGGAATAGCTAATTCAATTTTAATTAAAGTAAATCAAATTGGAACTTTAACAGAAACAATTTCAGCTGTAAATATGGCACATAATGCTGGTTATACTTCTGTAATGTCTCATCGTTCTGGAGAAACAGAAGATTATACAATTGCTGATTTAGCTGTGGCTTTAAATTGCGGGCAAATAAAAACAGGCTCGGCTTCTAGATCAGATAGAATGTCAAAGTATAATCAATTATTGAGAATTGAAGAGGAACTAGGAGAAGTTGCATATTTTCCTGGAGCAAATGCTTTTAAAGTAAATAAATAATATTTTTTATAAATTTATTATACCTACTAATAGCTTAATATTGGTAGGTTTTTTTATTTAAAAAAATTAACGATAAATTAGCAATAATTGCTTTAGAATTTAATTATTATTCGTTAAATTCGCAATGTTCATAAAATAATAAAACAAAACATTTAGTAAATATGTCAAAAACTGCAATATTAGAGCTAGATGGCAAAAAATACGAGTTCCCGGTTTATGTTGGGACTGAAAATGAAGTAGCTATCGATATAGGAAAGTTGCGTGGTGCAACAAATGCAATTACAATTGATCCAGGTTATAAAAATACAGGTTCATGTAATAGCGAAATTACTTTTTTAGATGGTGAAGAAGGAATATTGCGTTATAGAGGTTATTCTATTGAAGAGTTAGCTGATAAATCAAACTTTTTGGAAGTTTCTTACTTGTTAGTATTTGGTCAATTACCAACTGCTACTCAATTAGAAAAGTTTGAAAATGACATAAGAAAGTATACATTAGTTAATGAGGAAATGAAAACTATTTTAGAAGGTTTTCCTAAGACAGCTCATCCAATGGGGGTCTTGTCTTCTTTAACAAGTGCTTTAACTGCTTTTAATCCAAAGCCAGTTAATGTTGAAAATGAAAATGAATTATATGATGCTGTATGTAAGACTATGGGAAAATTCATGGTTATTGCAACTTGGACATATAGAAGAAGAATGGGGTATCCTTTAAACTATTACGATAATACAAAAGGGTATGTAGAAAATTTCATGCGTTTAATGTTTGAGATACCAACTGAACCATATAAAATGGATCAGAAAGTTGTTGCAGCTTTAGATAAATTATTTATTCTTCATGCAGATCATGAGCAAAATTGTTCTACATCGACAGTAAGAATAGTTGGTTCTTCTCACGCCGGTTTATTTGCGTCTATCTCTGCGGGTGTTTCTGCATTATGGGGACCATTACACGGTGGGGCTAATCAAGCTGTTTTAGAGATGTTACAAGAAATTCACGATAATGGTGGAGATGTTGATAAGTATGTTTTAAAGGCAAAAGATAAAGAAGATCCATTCCGTTTAATGGGATTCGGTCATAGAGTTTATAAAAACTTTGACCCAAGAGCAACAATTATTAAAAAAGCAGCGGATGATGTTTTAACTGCATTAGGTGTTGATGATCCATTATTAGATATTGCTAAAAAGTTAGAAAAAGTTGCTTTAGAGGATGAATATTTCAAGTCTAGAAGCTTATATCCAAATGTAGATTTCTATTCTGGAATTATTTATAGAGCAATGGGAATTCCTGTTGAAATGTATACAGTTTTATTTGCAATAGGTCGTTTACCAGGTTGGATTGCGCAATGGAAAGAAATGAGATTAAATAAAGAACCTATTGGTCGTCCAAGACAGGTTTACATGGGAGAAAATTTAAGACCATTCGTTCCTGTTGAAAAAAGATAATTTTTAAATTATTATATAAAAAATCCCGATTTATCGGGATTTTTTATTTGTGAGAAGTTTTTTTCTAATAAAGGCTTTGTTATATTTGTGAATAATTGACTATGTATTGGTTTTCAATTAAATTAAAGAAGTATATGGATAATAAAATTGTTTTTATAATTAATAAGTCTGAAATTACAGCCGGGACTAGAGGTGCTTCTTTGGGTCCTGAAGCTATAAAAGTTGCTGCTAGAAAAATAGGTAGTGATCTATTTGAAAAGTACTCTTCTTGTAATATTAAAAATGTAAATGAATTATTAGATGTGCCAACGGTTTATCCTTTTGCAAAAAGAATTGACGGTTTATTAAGTGTATATAAAGAACTTAATACAGACATTTCTACAATATTAAATCAGGGCGAATTTCCAATAGTTTTGGCAGCTGATCATGGTTCTGCAGGAGGTACAATTTCTGGAATTAAATCTGCTTTTCCGGATAAAAGAATTGGCGTTGTTTGGATTGATGCACATGCGGATATTCACACTCCTTATACTACACCTTCAGGTAATATGCACGGTATGCCATTGGCTTCTGTTATGGATATTGATAATTTAGAGTATAAAAAAAATGATGTAGATGCTATTACAGTTAAATTATGGGAAGAATTAAAAGGAGTTGGAGTTACAAATAAAAAAGTCAATTCAGAAGATTTAGTTTATATAGGTGTTCGAGATGTTGAAAAACAAGAAGTTGCAGTAATAGAACAATTAGGTATAAAATGGTTTAAAGTTGAAGATGTTAGGGAATATGGAGTTAATGCTATTGTTAATAGCGTTAATGAGCAATTAAAAGAATGTGATCTTATATATGTTTCTTTTGATGTCGATTCTATGGATCCAGATTTAACTTCTTATGGAACAGGAACTCCTGTTAAAAATGGAATTACTCCTAATGAGGCCAAAGAATTATTAATAGAATTTTCTAAAAACAAAAAAACTGCCTGTATCGAAATTGTAGAAGTGAACCCTTGTCTTGATGAAAAGAAAAATAAAATGGCAGAAGTGACATTGGAAATTGTCGAAGAAATTGTTGATATAATTAAGAAAAGATAATGAATCAAACTACAAATACAATATTAATGATTCGTCCAGTTGCTTTCCGTATGAATGAGCAAACTGCGGTAAATAATTATTATCAAAAGGTATTAGAAGGACTTTTACCTGCAACTGTTAATGCAAAAGCGCAAGAAGAATTTGATAATTATGTTGAAAAGTTAAAAGCTGCTGGAATAAATGTAGTTGTTATTGAGGATACTTTGAATCCAGACACTCCAGATAGTGTTTTTCCTAATAATTGGATTTCTTTTCACGAAAGTGGGGATGTTGCTCTATATCCTATGTTTGCTGAAAATAGAAGATTAGAAAGACGTGAAGATATTTTAGATATTTTAGAAGAAAAAGGATTTAAAATTGAAAACATTGTTGATTATACTTCAGCTGAAGAAGATAATGTTTTCCTTGAAGGAACAGGAAGTGTTTTATTAGATAGAGAAAATGAAATAGCATATTGTGCTTTATCTCCACGAGCAGATGAAGAACTTTTTATTGAGTTTTGTGAAGATTTTCACTATGAGCCTGTTATTTTTGAAGCTTTTCAAACTTTGTCCAATGGAGAAAGAAAGCATATTTATCATACTAATGTAATGATGTGTTTGGCAGAAACCTTTGCGGTAGTTTGTGCTGATTGTATTGATGATAAAGCAGAGCAAAAAAATGTTTTAAAAAGATTGAAGAATAGTGGTAAAGAAGTGATTCTAATTTCTGAAGAACAAGTGAATAGTTTTGCAGGAAACATGCTGCAAGTTCGCGGTGCAAATGATGAGTTGTTCTTGATTATGAGTAATGCAGCATATCAGTCTTTAACAAAAGAGCAAATATCTAAAATAGAAAAGCATTGTAAAATTATTTATGCAAGTTTAGATACTATCGAATTATGTGGAGGTGGAAGCGCTCGTTGCATGATGGCTGAAGTTTTCTTGCCAAAAGGTTAGTTGAATTCCAATTTTATAATTTAAAAAAAATCCCAAAGAAGTTTGGGTTTTTTTTATTTGTATCTATGCTTGTAAAGCTATTTTTAATATGTTAATTAAAGCGCTACTTATATATTGAATTCCAATTGCAATAACAATAAATCCAATAATTCTTGAAATAGCAACAAGTCCAGAAGCTCCAAGTATTTTAGAAAGATAATGAGCACTTTTTAAAATAAAAAATATAGAGATTGCAACACATAAGATTGCTGAACAAGTAATAATTTTTTCAGAAATTTCTGGTTGTTCTTGGTACATAGCAATTAATAACGACATTGAGCCTGGTCCGGCAAGCATTGGCATAGCAAGCGGAGTCAATGCAATATCGTTTCTATGCATTGCGTCATTAGTAACTTTTTTGTTTAAACCTTTTCTTTTACTAATATTTCCTGATAATAATGAAAATCCTGAGTTAACAATAATAATTCCTCCGGCTATTCTTAATGCATCTATACTAATACCAAAGAATTTTAAAACATATTCTCCGATAAAAAATGAAATTAAAAGAATGATTCCAACATTTATTGCAGCCCAAATTGAAATTCTTGACCTTTCTTTTTTAGAATCTTCTTGTGTAAGGCCAACAAAAATAGGTATTGATCCAAGTGGATTAATTACTGAGAATAATGCTGCGAATACGTAAATAAATAACTCCATAAGTTTTTTGCAAATATATAGCTACTTTTATTAAGTAGCTTTTAATGTAATGTTATCTCAAAGTTATAATTATTTTAGTAATTTTATGTAAATAATCTAAATATATGAAAACACTTGTTATCGGCGCTTCTACAAACAAAGAGCGATATTCATACAAAGCAATTAATAATTTAATAGCAAAAAGTCACCAAGTTGTAGCAATTGGAGTTAAAAAAGGTATGGTAATGGATGTCCTAATAGAAACAGATAAATTAGATTTTCATGCTGTTGATACTGTTACTCTTTATCTTAACCCTGTAGTTCAAAAAGAGTATTACGAATATATATTATCTTTAAAACCAAGAAGGGTAATATTTAATCCTGGAACAGAAAACGAAGAGTTTTATAAAATTCTAAAAGCTAATGATATCGCTTTTGAAGAATCATGTACTTTAGTTTTGCTTGCTACGAATCAATATTAGCCCTACGAAAGTTAATAATCCATTTACAATTAATATTTCAAAACCAAAATTAAAACCAAACCAATTAAGGCTGTAATTGTTTAATAATAGTGAAATGACTACGGCAGAAATTGCTATAATCGGAACAAGTATATCTTTAACTTTCCATTTCGTAAATAAACCAAAACTGTAAAGTCCTAATAGAGGGCCGTAAGTAAATCCAGCAAATTTTAATACTTTGTCAATTATACTCGAATCATTAAAAGCATATTTAAAAAATAATATTACAAAAATAGATACTACTACAAACATTAAATGAATTCTTTTTCTTATCGCAACTTGTTTTGTTTTATCGTATTTTTTTTCAATATCGAGTATGTCTATGCTAAATGAAGTTGTTAAAGATGTTAAGGCGCTATCTGCGCTAGAATAAGCTGCTGCAATAAGTCCTAATAAAAAACTAAAAGCTACTACAATTCCTAAGTGTTTATTAGCTAATATTGGGAATAATGCATCGCCATGTGCGTCAATACCATATTTTAAAGCATATTCTGTAAACAAAAGACCTAAAACAAGAAAGAAAAAGTTAACTATCGTTAGTACAATTGTGAACCAAAACATATTTTTTTGTGCATCTTTTAATGTTTTGCAGGTCAAGTTTTTTTGCATCATATCTTGATCTAATCCAGTCATTACAATTGCAATGAAAATACCTGATAAAAATTGTTTCCAAAAATATTTTGGAGAACTTATATCTTCAAAGAAAAACGTTTTAGAAAACTCACTATCTGCTATAAAAGAAGAAAAGTTTGAAATATTGACTCCTAAGTCTTCAGAAACGACAACAATACATATTCCTACAGATAGCAACATGAAAAATGTTTGAAGAGTATCGGTCCAAATAATAGTTTTTATTCCGGATTTAAAAGTATAAAGCCAAATTAACAATATGGTTACCGTAACTGTAATCCAGTATGATATACCTAGTGGTTCGAAAACTAAAGTTTGTAAAACATCGGCAACTAAGAGCAGTCTTAAGTTAGACCCTACAGTTCTGGAAATAATAAAAAACCAAGCTCCAGTTTTATAAGTAAATTTTCCAAATCTATCTTCTAAATAAGTATAAATAGAGGTTAAATTTAGTTTATAGTAAAGAGGTAATAGTATTGTTGCAATAATGAAATATCCAATAATGTATCCTAAAACAATCTGAAAATAAACAAATTGAGATCCTTCAACTTTTCCAGGTACAGAAATAAATGTTACGCCAGAAAGCGAAGATCCAATCATTCCAAAAGCAACTAAATACCACGGAGATTGCTTATTGGCTTTAAAAAACGAATCGTTATTTGATACTTCTTTTTTTCCTGTTATAAATGAGAATAAAATAAGAACACAGAAATAAGAAAGTATTAAGATAAGAATTGATGATGGACTCATGTTTTTTTAGTTTGTTTTAAACAAAGATAAAAGAATATCTTAATAATAAAATGACTTACTTTTGTATTTTTGTAACCATGGAATTACCTTCAAAATTATTAGAAAATGCCGTAAATGAAATTGCTCAATTGCCTGGAATAGGTAAAAGAACAGCGCTTCGATTGGCATTGCATTTACTTGGTCAGCCGTTAGATCAAACTCAAAATTTGAGCACTTCTTTGTTTAAGTTAAGAAGCGAAATTTCATATTGTGAAGAATGTCATAATATTTCAGATAATACTGTTTGTCAAATCTGTAGTAATGTAAAAAGAGATAAAAGTTTAATTTGTGTTGTTGAAGATATTAGAGATGTTTTAGCAATTGAAAATACAGGCTTGTATAAAGGGGTTTATCATGTTTTAGGAGGTAAAATTAATCCTATAGAAGGTATTGGTCCAAGTCAGTTAAAAATTAAAAATTTGGTTGATAAAATTAAAAGTAGAGATATTGCAGAAGTGATTTTTGCATTAAGTTCAACAATGGAAGGAGATACAACTAATTTTTATATTTATAAACAGATTAAAGATTTTGAAGTAAAGACATCTACTATAGCTAGAGGAGTTGCTATTGGTGATGAATTAGAATATGCAGATGAAGTTACTTTGGGAAGAAGTTTAATGCATAGAATACCTTTTGAAAACTCATTAAAACAGAATTAATTTTTTTAATATTAAAGCATTTATATTTCTCAAATTTAATTGTAAAAACTATATTTGTTTTCTTAAATAAAATGTAATGAAATTATATAAATTTATATATTTATTAATAATAACTGGTTTTCTTACTTCTTGCATACCAAATAAGGAATTGATTTATTTACAAAAAGGAAAGGAAAAAGATCAGTTTATTGAGGTTAATCAATCACTTTCAAAGCCTTACCGTATTCAAATTAATGATATCTTGTCTATATCAATAAAAGCTCTTGACCAAAGGTTAGTAGAGATGTTTAATCCTTCAACGCAATTAAATCAAACTCAAATAAATCCTCAAACTCTTTATTTTAATGGCTTTTCAGTAGATGATCATGGTAATATAAATATTCCTGTTTTGGGGAATTTAAATGTATTAGGGTTTACTGTTGAAGAGGTTCAAAATGAAATTGAAAAGAAGTTACTTGATGAATATTTTAAGAAAGAAGCAAGATTATTTGTTAATGTAAAGTTGGCAGGTTTAAGATACACTGTAAATGGAGAAATAAATTCACCTGGAACAAATATTTTATTTCAAGATAAAGTGAATATAATGGAAGCAATTGCTAATTCAGGAGATATAACGATTACAGGGAACAGAAAGGAAGTACAAGTAATCAGAAAATTACCTCAAGGTTTTGAAACACATTATATTGATTTGACAAGTTCAAATGCATTTGAATCACCTGTATTTTATATACAACCAAACGATTATATCTACATAAAGCCTTTGAAGCAAAAATCATGGGGAACTGGGACAACAGGTGTACAAACAATAGGAACAATTATAACAGCCTTGTCATTAATTACGACAACTATTTTGTTAACTAGGAATTTATAAAAGAGTTAGAGATGTTAGATACTAAAGATTTTACTTTTTTTGAATCTCAATCAAATTTTGATTTTAAAGGTTTTTTTTTAAAGATTTTAAGTTATTGGAAATGGTTTGTACTAAGTTTCATAATTACTTTTTTTGTTGCTTATAATGTTAATATTAGGAAAGAAAAGGTTTATGGAATGGAATCTAGTATAGTCGTAAAAGATGAAAACAATCCGTTTTTTACAGCAAATACAAGTTTGGTCTTTAATTGGGGAGGAGTTTCAGATAAGGTCCAAACTGTAATTACTACTTTAAAGTCTCGTTCGCATAATGAACTGGTTGTTGAAAATTTAGAATATTATATCAATTATGAAGTTAAAGGAAAATATTATTTTGAAGATGTTTATGGAAAAGTCCCTTTTTATGTAAAGATTGATAAAAATAAAGGACAGTTATTAAATACGCCCATAAAAATTAAGTTTCTGACTTCAAATCAGTATGAATTGAGTGTTGATTTTACTGAATATCCATCAGGTTCTATAATGCATTATATTGATGATTCAAGAAGTGATTTAGGTTCTTTAAGTGATGTTTTTGTTAAAAAGTATAATGTTGATGAAGAAGTAAGTTTACCTTTTTTAAATCTTAAACTGCATTTAAATCCTGATGCGATTGACTTTAAAGGAAAAGAGTTTTATGTTCGATTTAGCGATTTTAACAGTACGGTTTCAAAGTACAAAGATATAGACGTCTCTGCTGATGCAAAAGCCGCTTCTGTAATTACATTACAACTTCAAGGTTCTAACAAATATCGATTGGTAAAGTATTTAAATACTACTGTTTCTATGCTAAAAAAGATTCAGTTGGATGGTAAAAACCAATTTGCAACAAACACTATTAATTTTATTGATAGTACTTTATTACAAATGGAGGATCAAATAAAAAGTGCCGAAAATGAATTGAAAGATTTTAGAAGAGGTAAAAATGTTTTTCAATTAGAAGCAGGAGGAGAAAAGTTAACCGATAAGGTTTCAGATTTTGATATTACTAAAGATGAATTAGAACGTAAAAGCAAATATTTAAACTTACTAAATTCATATTTGCTTAAAAATACTGATTTTTCAAAATTGCCTGCACCATCTGTTGCCGGAATTGATGATCCAAATATTCTAATAAACGTTTCAAAATTAATTCAATTATCTGCTCAAAGAGCAGAGTTGGGTTATTCTGTTAAAAGCAATAAAATGTTTACTGAGTTTGATTCGGAAATGGAAGCCTTAAAAAAAGTTTTACTTCAAAATATTATAAGTGCTAAAACTTCTTTAGATGTTGATATGTCTATTGTTAATAGAAATATTGCGAAGCTTGAAGGAGAAATAAGTAAACTACCAGAACAGCAGCAAGAATTAGTTAAGATTACAAGAAAGTATGATCTTAAAGATAATTTATACAGTACTTTCTTGCAAAAAAGAAGTGAAGCTGAAATTGTTAAAGCAGCTAATATTTCTGATATCGATTTTATTGATCCTGCAAAAGACGTTGGGGGAGGTTTAAGAGGGCCAAAGACGAGTATTAATTATATTTTAGCTTTTTTAATTGGCTTTTTAGTTCCATTTCTTGTAATTTTTTTAATTACGTTATTGGATAATAATATAAATAATACAGATGATATTCAGAAACTTACTAATATTCCATTAATTGGGGTTATTGGAAAAAGAAATACATTAAATAATTTGTCAGTTTTTGAAAAACCAAAATCACCTTTAGCTGAATCTTTTAGAGCAATTCGTTCTTCATTACAGTTTATGTATAAAAAACAGAAAGTTGAAGGTTCAAAAATATTAATGTTAACATCTTCTGTCAGTGGAGAAGGAAAAACATTTTGTTCTATAAACTTAGCTACAGTTTTTGCATTAAGTGAAAAGAAAACAGTAATTGTTGGTTTAGATTTGCGTAAACCAAGAATTTTTGGTGATTTCAATATTGATAATATTACTGGGGTTGTAAACTATTTAATAGGCCAAAAAACATTAGAAGAGGTTACTCAATCAACACACATTCCTTATTTAGATTTAATTACTTCTGGTCCCATTCCTCCTAATCCAGCTGAATTATTAATGAGCGGAGCTATGGAGGATTTAATTGAAGAGTTGAAGTTAAAATATGATTATATCATTTTAGATACTCCTCCAGTAGGTTTGGTGGCTGATGCCTTAGAATTATCAAAATTTGCTGACGCTACAATATATGTAACTAGACAAGGTTTTACAAAAAAAGGTATGCTTGCTGTAGTTAATGAAAAACATAAAAGAGGAGAACTAAATAATATTAGTGTTTTATTAAATGGTTTCCAAAATAAAACAAAATATGGTTATGGTTACGGCTATGGTTACGGCTATGGTTATGGTGCATATGGAGAGTCGTATCATGACGAAGAAGTAAAAGAAAAAGGAATAAAAAAAGTCCTTAATAAGTTTAGAAATAAAAATTCTTAAAATTTGGAGAAGACAATAAAGAATAAAAAAATACTCATCACCGGTGGTGCAGGTTTTATAGGTTCTAACTTGTGTAATTATTTTGTTGAAAACAATGAAGTTGTTTGCTTAGACAACTTTGCAACAGGTTATTTTCATAATATAGCTCATTTAATTAATAATAAAAATTTTAGATTAATTGAAGGGGATATAAGAGATTATAAAGTGTGTGAAGATGCGGTTAAAGGAGTCGATTTTGTTTTACATCAGGCAGCTTTAGGTTCAGTTCCAAGATCAATTAATGATCCATTAACTTCAAACGAAGTTAATGTATCTGGTTTTTTAAATGTTTTACAAGCTGCAACAAAAGAAGGTGTTTCTAGATTTGTTTATGCGGCAAGTTCATCTACTTACGGAGATTCAGAAATGTTGCCGAAACAGGAAGATGTAATTGGAAAGCCTTTATCGCCATACGCTGTAACAAAATATGTAAATGAACTATATGCAGATGTTTTTAGTAAAACGTATGGGATACAAACTATAGGTCTTCGATATTTTAATGTTTTTGGAAGGAATCAAGACCCTAATGGGGCTTATGCAGCGGTTATTCCTAAATTTGTAAAGAGTTTCATAAATCATGAAAGCCCTGTGATAAATGGAGATGGAAATTTTTCTAGAGATTTTACATATATAGACAATGTTGTTCAAATGAATGAAAAAGCGATGGAAACACAAGATGTAAATGCTGTAAATACTGTTTATAATACTGCTTATGGAGATAGAACGACTTTAAATGAACTAATTAATTATTTAAAAAATTATTTGTCAGAATTTGATTCTGAAATTTCAAATATAGAAATCAAATACGGTCCTTTAAGGGCAGGAGATATTCCACATTCTTTAGCAAGTATCGAGAAAGCCAAAAATAGATTAAATTACAATCCCAAATACTCATTAAAAGAAGGACTTAAAGAAGCAGTTAAATGGTATTGGGAAAATTTAAAATAAATTATGATTAAAAATATATGTTGTATTGGTGCTGGTTATGTTGGAGGTCCAACAATGGCTATTATTGCACAAAAGTGTCCTAATATAAAGGTTACTGTTGTAGATTTAAATGAAGAAAGAATTGCAGCTTGGAATGATGAAGATGTAGCAAATATTCCTATATACGAGCCAGGATTAAGTGAAATTGTTGCAGAGTCTAGAGATCGAAATTTGTTTTTTTCTACTGAAGTAGATAAAGCAATTGATGAAGCGGAAATGATTTTTATTTCAGTAAATACTCCAACAAAAACCTATGGAATTGGTAAAGGTATGGCTGCTGATTTAAAATATATTGAATTGTGTGCACGTCAAATTGCGAGAGTTGCAACTTCTAATAAAATAGTAGTTGAAAAATCAACATTACCTGTTAGAACAGCAAGTGCAATCAAAGATATTTTAGATCATACCGGAAATGGAGTTAAGTTTCAAATATTGTCTAATCCTGAATTTTTAGCTGAAGGTACAGCTGTAGAAGATTTATTAGCTCCAGATAGGGTTTTAATTGGAGGAGATTCTTCTGACGAAGGTCAAAATGCAGTTCAAGCACTTGTTGATGTTTATGCTAATTGGGTACCTAAAGAGAATATTTTAACTACAAATGTTTGGTCTTCTGAATTGTCAAAATTAACGGCAAATGCTTTTTTAGCACAAAGAGTTTCTTCAATAAATGCTATGTCAGAACTTTGTGAGAAAACGGGAGCAAACGTTAATGAAGTTGCAAAAGCAATTGGAATGGACAGTAGAATTGGTTCTAAATTCTTAAAATCATCTGTAGGATTTGGAGGTTCATGTTTCCAAAAAGATATATTAAATTTAGTTTACATTGCTCAGTCATATGGTTTAAATGAAGTAGCAGATTATTGGGAGCAGGTTATCATTATGAATGACCATCAAAAAAGAAGATTTGCAAAAAATATAATCAAAACATTATTCAATACAGTCTCTGGTAAAAAAATCGCATTTCTTGGTTGGGCTTTTAAGAAAGATACAAACGATACAAGAGAATCAGCGGCTATTTACGTTGCAGATTACTTGCTTTCTGAACAAGCTAATATTTCAGTTTATGATCCTAAAGTAAGTGAAAAACAAATTCTTTTCGATTTAAATTATTTAGAATCAAGAAGTGAGATTGATAATAAAAAATCTATTTCAGTTGAAAAAAATCCATATGAAGTATGTGAAAATGCGCACGCTATCGCGGTTTTAACAGAATGGGATGAATTTAATACATATGATTGGCAAAAAATTTATGATTCAATGTTAAAGCCAGCATTTATTTTCGATGGTAGAAACTTACTAAATAAAGATGAATTAGAAAAAATAGGGTTTATATATAAATCTATTGGTTCTTAAAAAAAAACTATGAGTACAAAAATTGCAATAATAGGATTAGGATATGTAGGCTTACCATTAGCTCGTTTGTTTGCAACAAAATTTAACGTGGTAGGTTTTGATATTAATCAAAATAGAATAAACGAACTCAATGAAGGTGTCGATGCTACGCTTGAAATTGAAAATGAAGTTTTAAAAGCGGTTCTAAAAGCGGCCAATTCTGAAACTATAGGTCTATACTGTACAGATAATTTAGATGAAATTGCTTCGTGTAATTATTATATAGTTACAGTACCTACTCCAGTTGACAAACATAATAAACCAGACTTGACTCCATTGTATAAAGCAAGTGAGACTGTTGCTAAAGTTTTGAAAAAAGGAGATATTGTTATTTATGAATCAACTGTTTACCCTGGAGTTACAGAAGAAGAATGCGTACCAGTCTTAGAGAAAAATTCAGGATTAAAATTTAATGTAGATTTCTTCGCAGGGTATTCTCCAGAACGTATTAATCCGGGAGATAAAGAACATACGGTTGATAAAATATTAAAAGTTACTGCTGGCTCTACTCCAGAAATTGGAATTAAAGTAGATGAATTATATAAATCGGTAATTACTGCTGGAACTCATTTAGCACCTACAATTAAAGTTGCTGAAGCGGCTAAAGTAATTGAAAATTCTCAACGTGATATTAATATTGCCTTTGTGAATGAGTTGGCTAAAATTTTCAACTTATTAGAAATTGATACCAAAGCTGTTTTAGAAGCTGCTGGAACTAAATGGAATTTTCTTCCTTTTAAACCAGGCTTAGTAGGCGGACATTGTATTGGAGTTGATCCTTACTATTTGGCGCAAAAAGCACAAGAAAAAGGATATCACCCCGAAATTATTTTAGCAGGAAGAAGGCTAAATGATAGCATGGGGGAATATGTTGCCTCTCAAGTTATTAAATATATGATTAAAAAAGATGTAGTCGTAAATGGTGCTTCTGTTTTAATGCTGGGTATTACTTTTAAAGAAAATTGTCCTGATGTTAGAAATACAAAAATTGTAGATGTTATTTCGTCTTTAAAAGATTATGGTGTAAAGGTTTCTGTTTTTGACCCATTAGCTAATCCAGAAGAAGTTTTACATGAGTATGGTTTGGAAATTACAAATGAAGTTCCAATTGAAAAATTTGATACAATTATTTTAGGAGTTGCTCATAAAGAATTTGAAACATTAGACTTAGCTTCATTAAGAAAAGAAAACAGTGTTCTTTATGATGTAAAAGGAGTTTTACTCGATAGGGTAGACGGGAAATTATGATATTTTTAAATTAAAAAAATGTCAAGTTCAATAACTATAGCAAAGAACACATTTTTTCTTTATATAAGAATGTTTTTAACAATGATTGTAAGTTTATATACTTCGAGAATTGTCTTAAATGTTTTAGGGATTGATGATTTTGGTATTTATAATATTGTAGGGGGAGTTGTTGCTTTATTTGGTTTTTTTTATGCAGCAATGACTTCAGCAACACAAAGATTTCTTTCATTTGAAATTGGGAAGAACGATTTTTTGAAGACAGCTAAGGTTTTCAGTGCAACTTTAAATATTTATTTAGGAATTGGACTTATTGTTTTATTATTTGCAGAGACTATAGGTCTCTGGTTTATTAATAACAAATTGAATATTCCTTTAGATAGGATTGAAGCATTAAACTTTGTTTATCAATTTTCCGTTTTATCATTTATTGTTGGAATGGTTAGAGTTCCTTATAACTCTTTAATAATCGCTAAAGAAAAAATGGGAATTTATGCGATTTACAGTATTGTTGAAGTAGTTTTTAAATTGTTAATTGTATTTCTATTATATTTAGGCAAATATGATAAGTTACAATTATACGCTGTTTTAACCTTTACGGTAACCACTTTAGTTTCTGTTTTATACACCTTTTACTGTGTTTCAAAATTTAAGGAAAGCCACTATTTCTTTTTTTACGAAAAAAAACTTTATAATGAACTAATTAGTTATTCTGCATGGAATTTGTTTGGTAATTTTGCTTCTGTAGCAAAGGGTCAAGGAGTAAACGTTCTTTTAAATTTATTTTTTGGAACTTTTGTAAACGCAGCATATGCATTAACCTTGCAAGTACAAAATGCGATTGGGGTTTTTGTTAGCAATTTTCAATTAGCTATTAATCCACAAATTATTAAAAGTTATGCTCAAAATGATATTGAACATACTCAAAAGTTAATTAATAAAAGCGCTAAGTTTTCTTACTTATTAATGCTTGTCTTAATTCTTCCTTTTTTGTTTAATATTGATGCTGTTTTAGAGTTATGGTTAATACAACCACCTAAATATACATCTATCTTTGTTAGCCTTTGTTTAATTAATATTTTAATTGATTCCTTTTCGGGGCCTTTAATGACAGGTATTCAAGCGACAGGAAAAATTAGAAAATATCAGGTTGTAGTAGGATTTTTAGTTTTTTTAAATTTGCCTTTAAGCTATTTTTTTTTAAAACTAAATCAATCACCCTATTTTGTGTGGTTTGTGAGTATTTTTATAGCGATTATTTCGCTTTTTTTTAGAATCTTTTTTTTAAGTCAGGTTATGAAATTTAATAAGAAAGAATTTCTCACGACCATAATTTTTAGATTAGTTTTACTATCTTTAATTCCTTTTCTTTTCTCTTACTATTTTGTGAATTCCTTTCATTTAGAAAATGAAATGAGCGATTTATTTTTAAAAATAACTTCTATAGTATTTATAACTTTAATTGTTTCTTATTTATTTGTAATTGATAAAGACGAGAAGAAATTTATAAAAAAAATAATGAAAATTGAAAGTATCGATTAAAGACATAGTAAAAAACGATTTATGCACAGGCTGTGGAGTTTGTGTCTCAAAATCTACATCTTCAAGTATGGTTTTTGATACACACGGTTTTTTAGTACCCGATGATAATTTATCTTTATCGACTAATGCTATACATTTATGCCCATTTAATCCTTCCCCAGAAGAAGAGGTTAAAGATGAAGATAAAATTGCAGATATTTTTTTAGAAAGTACAACTCATAAAGATTTAGAAATAGGTAAGTATAATTCTTTATATGTTGGATATGCCTCGCAATATAGATTAACATCATCATCTGGTGGGCTAGCTACTTATGTTTTTGAACAATTATTATTGGATCATATTGTTGATTATTTATTTGTAGTTACAGAAGTGAATAATCAGTATCAATATCAGCTTTTTGATTCAGCTCATGATATACGTAAAGTCTCAAAAACAAGATATACACCAGTAACGTTATCAGAACTATTTTCTATATTAGATAAAATTGAAGGGAAAGTAGCTGTTTCTGGAGTAGCTTGTTTTATTAAAGCTATACGATTAAAACAATATTACAATCCTGAATTAAAAGAGAGGATTCCTTTTTTAGTTGGGATTATTTGTGGAGGTTTAAAAAGTAAACATTATTCTGATTTTTTAGCTCAAAAAGCCGGAATCGAAGAAAAATATTATCACCAGGATTACAGGATTAAAGATCCAGCATCAAATGCAACAGATTATTCTTTTGGGGCTTTTAATTCACAAAATGAGTATTTTCAAGTTAAAATGAATAGTTTAGGCGATATGTGGGGTTCTGGTTTGTTTAAATCTAATGCTTGTGATTTCTGTGATGATGTTACCACTGAACTGGCTGATATTTCATTAGGTGATGCATGGTTGCAGCCATATGTAATGGAAGGTTTAGGTAACAGTGTTATTGTTACACGCTCTTTAACAGCAGATAAGATTATCCAGAATGGAATAAAAAGCGGAAAATTATTTGTTGAAAAACTTTCGTTAGAAAAATTTAAAGAGTCTCAACAAGGTAGTTTTAATCATAGACATAAAGGATTAAAATATAGAATACAAATTAATGAAAGGCAAGGTAAAATTATACCTTATAAAAGGAATAGGTTTTTTGAAGAAATTCCATTTTACCTTAAGATTGTTCAAAAACAAAGAATGAAGGTTAGAGCACTTAGTCATTTGATTTGGAATAAAAATCAAAATGCTAATCAGTTTGAAAATGAGATGGAAGTATCCAGAGAAAGACTGTCAAGATTAACTCTTTTTAGTCATAGGCTAAAGAAGATACAAGGTATAATTTTAAAAAGATAAAATGAAAAAAATAGCAATATTAACACAACCTTTAATAGCAAACTATGGTGGCATATTGCAAAATTATGCTTTACAAATTATACTTAAAAAAAAAGGTTACCATCCTACAACAGTAAATAGAGTAGCTAATTCACAACCCAAATGGAGGAAATTATTAAGTAGTATAAAAAACAATACTTATAATAGGTTTAAAGGTGTTAATAGAAGAATCTTTTCAACTTCTGAAATGGATTTTATTACACAGAATACTAAAAAGTTTATTAATAAAAATATAAGTGTTTCTGAAAATATTGATAGTACGCATTTATTAAAAAAACATTTTGAAAATACTAATTACGAAACTGTAATTGTAGGCAGTGATCAAACTTGGAGACCAAAGATGTCGGCTGATATTTATAATTATTTTTTAGACTTTTTAGAAGATAATGATTCAATTAATAAAATAGCTTATGCCTCATCTTTTGGAACGAATGAATGGGAATTTAACTCAGTACAAACAGAACGTTCTAAAGAATTAATTCAAAAATTTTCAAAAGTTTCTGTTCGAGAAACTTCTGGAATAAAATTGTGTAATACTTTTTTAAACAAAGAAGTAATTCAAGTTTTAGATCCAACTATGCTTTTACATAAAGAAGACTATATTGATCTTTTTAAAAATGAAAACCTACATAATAATAAAGGGATTTTTACATATATTTTAGATAAAAATAGTCAAAAGCAAAATGTAATACATGAAGTCGAATCATTTTATAAATTGAGGTGTTTTACAAACCAACCTCAAAAAGAATTTTTTACGGATCTCTCTCAAAATTTAGGTGATTATGTATATCCAAAAATAGAAAGTTGGTTAAAATCTTTTCATGATGCTGATTTTGTGGTAACAGATTCTTTTCATGGAACAGTCTTTTCTATTATATTTAACAAGCCATTTTTGGTTTTATTAAATGAAGAAAGGGGCGCCTCTCGATTTCATTCTTTATTAAGTCAATTAGGGTTAGAAGAGCGGTTGATTACTGATTACAATGAGTTTTCAAAAGATGTTTTAAGTAAAAAAATTGATTTCGAAAATGTAAATAAAATGGTAGAATCGTTAAGAGAAATTTCTTTAGATTTTTTATCGAATAGTATTGAAAAAAAATAGTTCATGAAAATTTCTGTTATCATACCCGTTTTTAACGCAGATACTAAATTAAAAAGATGCTTACATTCATTAGTATGTCAAACATATATTGACTTTGAAGTTCTGTTAATAAATGATGGTTCGACAGATGGTTCAGGTTTAATTTGCGAACATTTTACAAAATTAGATAACAGATTTATAACTATTCATAAAGATAATGAAGGAGTAAGTAAAGCTAGGAATTTAGGTATAGAAAAAGCTTCAGGGATTTTTATATGTTTTGTGGATTCTGATGATGAAGTTTTAGAGAATTATTTACAAAATTTAATCGACGATTTTCATAAGTCTAAAAATACCAGTCTGGTTTTTCAAGGAGTTAAGCGATTTAAAGAAGGAGTTGAGGTTTCGTCTACGAATATCAAACAAGATATTGTTAAGGCAAATAATTATCAAAAAATGTTTGTTGATTTTGAAATAACACTTAATGGAAACCCTGTTTCAAAATTATTTAACACTAGAATTATAAAAAATAATAATCTAAAATTTAATGAGGACTTCTGTTATAATGAAGACAAAATTTTTATTCTAGAGTATTTATTATTATGTAAAGGTATGGTGGTTTTTTCGAGTACCATAAATTATAAATATTATATTAACTCAGGATCTTTAACCAATAAATTATTGAAACCTGAAGATTATTGGAAACCTTATATATATTTTAAAAATATAATTAAAGATAATTTTAGTATAAATTATAATGATAAAAAGTATAATGTGATATATACTAATTTTAAAATTTATTTGCATATGTTTATGAATGCTGTTTTTGTTAAAAGTAGAGGAAAAGAAAACTTTTACCTAACAAAAATGAACACTGAAGATTGGATTATTTATAAAAGAATTTCTAATGAAAGAAGTTCTTTTGGTAGAAAAATATTCGACTATTTTTTATTTCAAAACAATTTATATGTTCCAAGACTTATTGCAAAATATATCATTGCACCTCATTTTGAAAAGTAATTAAATATTTAAAATGGAACTAAAGTATCAATTATGGAAAAAGTAATTTTTAAAGAATTTAATATACTTAAAGGCATTGGTATTTATTTAGTGATACTAGGCCACGTTGGATTTATAAGCCAATCTGTAATTCATTTTATATTTAGTTTTCATATGCCTTTGTTTATTTTCGTTTCTGGATTTTTCTATAAGAAGGCAACTTTTAAAGACTTTCTTATTAAAAAAGGGAAAAGAATTTTAGTTCCTTATTTTCTATTTAGTTTTATTTCTTTTTTTATGTATTATTTACTTAATTACAAAAATTCAAAATTTAGTTTTTTTGACTTTATAAAAGGAACTTTGTTAGGAATTTCAAATGACTTTTATTTAAGTTGGAATACAGTTTTGTGGTTCTTACCTGCTTTATTCATTCTTAATTTTATTTATCTTTTTTTGGATAAATATCGGTTGAAATTTTTAATAATTTTTCTTTTTTGTATAGGCGTTTATTTTGCCAATGATGTAACGAAAATTTTCCCATTTCATATCATTTCTGTCTTTTTATTTTTCCCTTTTTTTGTAGTAGGTATTATTTTAAAAAAGCACTATTTAACATTTAAAAATAAAATTAGAAACTGGTATTTTATTCCTTTTCTTATTATGGGATTAATTTTTATGAACTTAAATAAGTTAACACCCGATTTAAGAGTAAATATAATTGGTAATCCATTTGTGTTTTATTTGTCCTCATTTCTCTTGATTTTTGCTTTGTTAATACTAAGTTGTATTGTTTATAAAGAAAAAATTACCGAATGGCTTGGTATTAACTCATTGTTAATTATGTGTTTACATCTAAAGTTTTTGTTTTTGGCTCAATGGATTTGTTTAAAAATTAGTATAGATAATGGATTTATTGTTTCTTTGTTTTTGTGTGTTATTTTATATTTTCCAGTTGTTTTTATAAAAAAATACCTTCCTATTTTAGAAGGAAATTAAAATATGAGTAAAAAACTTATCTTATTTTCATATGATTTTCCACCATCAAATGGTGGTATTGCTAGATTATGTCACGAAATTGCCATAGGTATGCAGTTGTATTTTGAAGAAGTTATTGTACTAACAAGGACAGTTCAAGAAAAAAACAGAATAAATGAAGTTAAAAATATAAGAATAATTGAACTTACTGAGCAAAGAGTTAAATGTGAAATAAATGCTTATAATTTTTTACGAAAGCTCAAAAATAAACACGAATATCAAATTCTCTGTGGAGTTTGGCATCCGGAAGCTTCAATAGCATATTTAGCAGGGTTTAAAAATGTTTATATTTTAGGACATGGGACAGAGTTTTTAGCTGGTAAAAGCACTTTTAGAAAATATTTTTGGTTATCAATATATGCAAAATGGATCTTAGGAAAAGTTAAGCTAAATATTGCAAATAGTGCATATACAAAAGGTTTAATACATCAAATTAATCCCAAAGCTAAGTCTGTAGCTTTGCCTTTAGGTGTTGATGAGGTCTTTTTTAGACCTGATACTGATAAAAAAACAGATTTAAATTATATAAGAATAGGTACTTTATCTCGTATTCTAAAATTTAAAGGATATGATTTTATTGCAAATACAATTGCATCTTTACCAAATGAAATAAAAAGAAAGGTTATTTGGAATATTGGAGGAATTGGCCCATATTTAAATGAACTTAAAGAATTAGTTAAAGAATTAGAAATTGAAGATAATGTTAATTTTTATGGTTATCTCCCTGAAAATCAATTACCTGATTTTTATAAATCAAATGATATATTTGTACTTTGCACAAGGGCATCTACAAAATCTATAGAAGTAGAAGGATTTGGGTTAGTGTTTTTAGAAGCTCAATCTTGTGGTGTACCAGTTATTGGAACAAATACTGGTGGAATAACCTCTGCAATAAGACACAATAATGGAGGCTGGTTGGTTGATCAAGATAATATTGAACAACTTCAAGCGCTGTTGAAAGATTGTTTTAACGATAGAGGTATTATTAAAAAACAATCTCTTTTGGCAAGAAAAAGGGTAATTGAAAGTTGTACATGGGCAAATTATAACAAATCATTAAATAAATTACTTCAAATTTGATTCCAGTAGAGTTATATACAGGTACTTTTTACTTAATATTATCTATTTTGATAATACTAACAATCTTACCTTTATTTTTTAAAAAAAACATAGAGGATTTCCCTAAAATTAATTTATATCTTGGTTCAGTATTAATTTTAATAACAGCAATACTTTTTATTGGTTTAAGAGATCCTTATGCAAGTTCTAAATATTTTGGGGATACAATTCAGTATACGAAAACATATAATCAAATAGAAAATGCAACTTATGGAGAAAAAAAAGATATCGGATTTTACTTTTTAATGGTAACAAGTAAGTCTTTTATGAGTATTCAAGGTTTTTATATTTTATGTGCTTTTTTATATGTTTTACCTGTTTATTTCACCTTTAACAGATGGTTTAAAGAATATGCGTTTTTCGGTTTAGTGTTATTTGTAACCTCAATGTCATTTTGGGGTTTTGGAATAAATGGTATTAGAAATGGAGTCGCAACTTCTCTCTTTATTTTTGCATTAGGTTTTCAAAAGAACTTCATAATCAGTGTTGGTTTAATGATTCTTTCATTAACATTTCACTCTTCATTAGTTTTGCCTTTTATAGCTTATCTTTTAACATATAAGATTACAAATTCTAAACTTCTTATTTTGGTATGGATTGGTGCAGTATTTTTAAGTTTTCTTTTTGGAAGTCAAATAGAAATGCTACTAGGAGATTTTTTTATAAATTCTGGAATTACAGATGATAGGCGCTTAGATACTTATTTTTCAGACGAAATTGATGGGCAAATGGCAGATAAACGCTTCAGGTTAGATTTTATAATCTACAGTGGAATTCCAATAGCTTTAGGTTATTTTTATAAATATAAACTAATGTTTAGATCTATTACATATGATGTAATTTTAAATTTATATCTCATAGCAAATACAGTTTGGGTTTTTTTAATTTATTTAGCTTTTACAAATAGAACTGCATATCTTTCTTGGTTTTTAATGCCTTTAGTGTTGATCTATCCTATTTTAGTTGATAAAAAATTAATGAAAAATAATAGTCTTTTGTTAGCAATGATTTCGGTTGGAAGCTTGGCTTTTACATTATTAATTTATTTTAAAAAGTAAGATGTATAATATAGCTGTAGTAATACCTGTATTTAATGCTCAAAACAGTATTAAAAATACCCTAAAGTCTTTAGAAAATCAAACTTTTAAAGATTGGTTTTGTATAATCGTAAATGATGGCTCTACCGATAATACAGAAGAAATAATCTCAACTTTAGATGTAGATAAATATTTAGTTGTTAATTTCTCAAAAAATATGGGCAGAGGATCTGCTCGTCAAGCAGCATTAGATAAGGTTAGAAGTTTGAAAATACCATATATGTGTATGCTTGATGCGGATGATTTTTATTACCCCGACAAACTTGATTTTCAGTTTAATTATATGGAAACACACACAGATATTACCTTGCTTTCATCAGCAATGTCATTATCAGATAAAAACAATAATATATACAGTGTAATTCGCCCTTTTGAAAATGAAATTACTTTTTATTTTGATTCTTTTGTAAATTTCATTCAATTGCCTCATGCTTCTTCTATTATTCGTATTCAAGATATTGAAGGAATAAATTATGATATAACTTTCAGGTTTTCTGAAGATTTAGATTTTTTAAGAAGGATTCTTATTAAGAAAAAATATGCCTTTACACCTAGAATTCATTATGGATATAAAAGAGATAACTCTTTTTCATTTGATAAATATTTTAAATCGAACAGCTATAACATAAAATCGTTTAATAGGTTAGAGGTTAATGCGTTTCAAAAAATTAAATATGTTTTAACATCTGTTTTGAAAATTTCTATTGTTTTTATTTTAAGTATTTTTGGGGTTGAAAAACTATATTTGTCCAAAATAGGAAAAAAACCAAGTCTTCATGATTGCAAGAAATATGAAGACTTTAAAGGTAAATTTTAAAAATTTTAATGAAAAAAATCTGCTTCATAGTTTCTACTCCATTAACAGCAAATGCATTTTTGTTGAAGCATTTTGAATACCTTTCAAGAGAATTTGAAATTACTTTGGTTGCTAATTATGACGGAAAAATTCAGGATAAAATTCCTTTTGTAACACATAAAAAAGACATTAAAATAAATAGAAACATCGCTATTTTTTCAGATGTAATGGCCTTAATCAAATTAAGTATTTACTTAAAACAAGAAAGGTTTAATGCCGTACATACTGTTACCCCTAAGGCAGGTTTAATAGGAATACTTTCGGCTTGGTTGTCTAGAATACCTGTTAGAGTACATATTTTTACAGGACAAGTTTGGTACACACAAACGGGATTAAAAAAACGATTTTTAAAATTCTTAGATAAAATTATTGTTAATTTTGCTACTCACATACTTGTTGACGGTCGGTCTCAAAGAAGTTTTTTAATTGAAAATAAAATTATTAATAAATCTAATTCTAAAGTATTAGGAAAAGGTTCAATTAGTGGAGTAGATGTGAATCGTTTTAATCCAAAAATTACTATTCGAAATGACTACAGAGAACAGTTAGGTTATGGAGACAATGATGTTGTTTTTGCTTTTTTAGGAAGAATGAATACCGATAAAGGAGTGCTAGATTTAGCATGCGCTTTTCAGAAATTAAATAAAAAATATCCTAACACCTATTTGTTTTTAATAGGTTTTGATGAAGAACATATGGAAGTTCAAATTCAATCAATTTTAAAATCTAACTTTTTATTTTTTGGACCTACCAAAAAACCAGAAGAAGTCTTGCAGGCTGCAGATGTTTTTTGTTTACCGAGTTATAGAGAAGGATTTGGAACAAGTGTTATTGAGGCATCTTTATTAGAATTACCTGTTATTTGTAGCGATACCTATGGCTTGGCAGAAACTATAGTTGAAGAGCAAACGGGATTACGACATAAAGTAAAAGATGTAAATTCTATTTATAAACAAATGGAACGTTTGTTTTTAGATAAAAATGAAAGAATTGAATTAGGTAAACAAGGTAGAAAATATGTAATTCAAAATTTTTCAGCGAATGATATTTCTAGACAATGGTTAGAGTTTTATAAAAAAATATTGTCGTAATGTATAAAAACTTTCTAAAAAGATTTTTTGATTTTATTGCTGCTGTTATAGGGTTTGTACTTCTGACTCCAGTTATCAGTATTGTTACTATTTTGCTTTTTATTGCTAACGATGGAAAACCTTTTTTTATACAAAAAAGGCCAGGATATAAAGGTAAGATTTTTAGCATCATTAAGTTTAAAACCATGAACGATAAAAAGGATGAAAATGGAAAATTACTTTCTGATGCAGAACGGTTAACTAAAGTAGGAACTTTTGTTCGAAAAACATCACTTGACGAAATACCTCAATTAGTAAATGTCATTAAAGGAGATATGAGTTTAATAGGTCCAAGACCTTTATTGACACAATATATGTTTTTATATTCTCCATACCAGAACAGAAGACATGAAGTTAAACCAGGAATAACTGGTTGGGCACAAGTTAATGGAAGAAATGCTATTGATTGGGATACAAAATTTAACTTAGATGTATATTATGTTGAGAATTTATCTTTTAAATTAGATATTATAATTTTATTTAAAACTATAAAAAAGATACTTGTTAGTGAAGGGATAAATGCAAAAAATTCCGCAACAATAGAGCCTTTTAGTGGTAATACAAATGTCTATTTATATGGAGCTGGCGGACATTGTAAAGTGATTATTGATACTTTGCAATGTGAAAATAAATTTGATATTAAAGCGGTCTTTGATGACAACCCAAGATTTGAAAATATTTTTAATATACCTGTAAAATTAACAATAGAAAAAAGTAATATAGAAGATAAAAATTGTATAATAACAA
>CAZLGK010000001.1:42999-91628 GCA_964559365.1 uncultured Flavobacterium sp. | reverse complement strand
GAAAGCAAGAGTATGTGTGGGGAACATCTTGGGGAGTTTCAACACGTCTAATGGGAGCTTTAGTAATGACTCATTCTGATGATAATGGATTGGTTTTACCACCTAATTTGGCTCCGATTCAAGTTGTTATTGTGCCGATTTATAAAACAGATGAGCAATTTGATGCTATTTCAAATCAAGTAAGTGAACTTATGGTTTCTTTAAGAAAAAAAGGTGTTTCTGTTAAGTTTGATGATAGAACAACTCATAAGCCTGGATTTAAATTTGCTGAATGGGAGTTAAAAGGTGTTCCTTTAAGAATCGCTGTAGGTCCTAAAGATTTAGAAAATGGAACTTATGAAGTGGCCAGAAGAGATACTTTAACAAAAGAAATAGTCTCAAAAGATGGGATTGAAATATTTATTCAGGATAAGTTAGATCAAATTCAAGAAGAAATGTTCAACAAAGCAATTGATTACAGAACTGAACATACTACCGAAGTTAATGATTTTGAAGAGTTTAAACAAGTTTTAGATACTAAAGGAGGTTTTGTTTCGGCTCATTGGGACGGAACTGCAGAAACAGAAGAAAAGATAAAAGAGCTAACTAAAGCAACAATAAGATGCATTCCTTTGAATAGAGTAGAAGAGTCTGGAGCATGTGTGTTTACCGGAGCTCCTTCGCTTGGAAGGGTGTTGTTTGCTAAGGCTTATTAAAAAAAAATAAAAAAAAATTAACTGGCTCTTGCAAGAATAAAAAATAGTTGTATTTTTGCATCCGCATTCGAGAAATAAAATGGTCCGTTCGTCTAGGGGTTAGGACGCATGGTTTTCATCCATGTAACACGGGTTCGATTCCCGTACGGACTACAAGAAAATCTCAGGCCCGTTCGTCTATCGGTTAGGACGCATGGTTTTCATCCATGTAAGAGGGGTTCGATTCCCCTACGGGCTACAAATTAGTTGTAGATTAGTTTTATAAAACAAAAGTTAGTGTCTCTGATTTTTGTTTTATTAGTTAAAACCAAAGTGATTATTTTAATTGTGGGAGGTTTTTCTTTTTAGGCTAGTAGTTTATAATAATTATTACAATTAAAAAAAAAGTAGAAAATGGCAAATCATAAGTCAGCTTTAAAGAGAATTAGAAGCACAGAGAAAAAAAGAGTATTAAACAAATACCAACATAAAACTACACGTAATGCTATTAAAGCAATTCGTATAGCTACTGAAAAAGCTGATGCGTTAGCAAAGTTACCAACAGTATTTTCAATGATTGATAAATTAGCTAAGAAAAACATTATTCACTCGAATAAAGCAGCTAATTTAAAATCAAAATTAACAAAACATGTTGCAAAACTTTAATTAGTTTTAATATAATAATAAAAAAAGCCTTGTATTATACAAGGCTTTTTTATTATAATTAATTCAGGGTTAAAAAGTTGAATTTTATATTAAAATAAAACGTACCTTTGCACCTTCAAAAAAACAGTCAAATGACATCTATTAGAAACATCGCAATTATTGCTCACGTTGACCACGGTAAAACTACTTTGGTTGATAAAATTATGTATCACTGTCAATTGTTTCGTGAAAACGAAAACACAGGTGATTTAATCTTAGATAACAACGATTTAGAACGAGAAAGAGGTATCACAATTACTTCTAAAAACGTATCTGTTGTTTATAAAGATACCAAAATTAATATTATTGATACTCCAGGTCACGCTGATTTTGGTGGTGAAGTTGAACGTGTACTTAATATGGCAGATGGGGTTTGTTTGTTAGTAGATGCGTTTGAAGGGCCAATGCCTCAAACACGTTTTGTTTTGCAAAAAGCAATTGACTTAGGTTTAAAACCATGTGTTGTAATTAATAAAGTAGATAAAGAAAATTGTACTCCTGAAGAAGTGCATGAAAAAGTTTTTGACTTAATGTTTGAATTAGGAGCAACCGAAGAACAACTGGATTTCCCAACAGTTTATGGTTCTGCTAAAAACAATTGGATGTCTGATGATTGGAAAAATCAAACAGAAAATATCGAACCTTTATTAGATATGGTTATTGGAAATGTTCCTGCACCTAAGGTGTCTGAAGGAACACCACAAATGTTAATTACATCTTTAGATTTTTCTAGTTTTACAGGTCGTATAGCTATCGGTCGTTTAGAAAGAGGTGTTTTACGTGAAGGAATGCCAATTTCTTTAGTAAAACGTGACGGTAAAGTTATAAAATCAAGAATTAAAGAGTTACATACCTTTGAAGGTCTTGGACGTAGAAAAGTTGAAGAAGTAGTTGCTGGTGATATTTGTGCTATTGTTGGTGTTGAAGGATTTGAGATTGGTGATACAATCGCTGATTTTGAGAATCCAGAAGCTTTACAAACAATTGCAATTGATGAACCAACAATGAGTATGTTGTTTACGATTAACGATTCTCCTTTCTTTGGTAAAGAAGGTAAATTTGTTACATCAAGACATATTAAAGATAGATTAACAAAGGAATTAGAGAAAAATCTTGCATTAAAAGTAGGAGAAACTGATTCAGCTGATAAATTTATGGTTTTTGGCCGTGGAGTTCTTCATTTATCTGTTCTTATCGAAACAATGAGAAGAGAAGGTTATGAGCTTCAAATTGGTCAACCTCAAGTTATTATAAAAGAAGTTGATGGAGTTAAATGCGAGCCTATTGAGGAATTAACAATTGATTTACCTGAAACTTTATCTGGTAGAGCTGTTGAGTTTGTATCGGTTCGTAAAGGAGAGATGCTTTCAATGGAAGGAAAAGGTGAGCGTATGATTGTTAAGTTTAATATTCCTTCAAGAGGAATTATAGGATTACGTAATCAGTTACTTACTGCAACTGCTGGAGAGGCTATTATGTCTCACCGTTTTATCGGTTACGAACCATTTAAAGGTGAAATTCCAGGAAGAAATAACGGATCGTTAATTTCTATGGAGAATGGAAAAGCTATTCCTTATTCAATCGATAAATTACAGGATAGAGGTAAATTCTTTGTAGATCCAAATGAGGATATTTATGAAGGCCAAGTAATTGGTGAGAATACCCGTAGTGATGATATGACTGTTAATGTAACTAAAACTAAAAAGTTATCTAATGTACGTTCTTCAGGAGCAGATGATAAAGCTCGTATTATTCCAGCAATTAAATTTTCTTTAGAAGAGGCTTTAGAGTATATTCAAAAAGATGAATATGTTGAAGTTACTCCAAAATCTATACGTTTACGTAAAATTTATTTAACTGAGAACGATAGAAAACGTTTTAAGATTTCTTAATCTTAATGTTTTATTAAATAGTATTTTTAAACCACGCTTTTAGCGTGGTTTCTTATTAAAATGAATAATATGGAAATAAAATTAAAATTTGGTATTGATAAATTGCTTTTTGGAATGAAGCAAAGAGATGTCGAGTCAATATATGGAACGCCAAATGCTCAATATGAAGATGAGGAAGAAAATATAGTTTATATCTATAATGATTATAAAATGCGTTTGACATTTTATGAAGAAGAAGAATTTAGGCTTGGTTATATTACTTCTACAAATGAAAAAATAGTTTTGTTTGGGGAAGAAATCATAGGGAGAAATTGGCTTGAATTTAAGAATGTTTTACTTGATAATAAACTAACTCAATTTGAAACTGAAATTATAGATGGTACCGAAAATTATTTCTTTGAAAACAATTGGTTGTTTGTAAATGTTGATTACGGAAAGGTTTATAAAATTGAAATTGGAGCTATTTTTACAGATAATAATGATGATTTTGATTGGAAATTTTAAGTGTAAACATAGCTATATAAGTTGTGTATTTTTTTATAAACTAAATGAAACATTATAAACTTTAAACAAAAAGAATTAACTTTGCACTCCAAATTAATAGAGTACCTATGTTAGATAGACTACAATATGTAAAACAACGTTTCGACGAAATATCGGATTTGATTATTCAACCTGATGTAATTGCTGATCAAAAACGTTATGTGCAACTAAATAAAGAATATAAAGATTTAAAAGCTTTAGTTGATAAACGCGAAGAATATATTAATCTTGACGGAAATATAAAAGAAGCTCAAGAAATAATTGCAGATGGCTCTGATGCTGAAATGGTAGAAATGGCAAAAATGCAAATGGAAGAAGCAAAAGAAAGAATTCCTGAACTTGAGGAGGAAATTAAATTCATGCTTATTCCTAAGGATCCTGAAGATGCTAAAAACGTTATGGTTGAGATTCGTGCCGGTACAGGTGGAGATGAAGCATCTATTTTTGCAGGAGATCTATTTCGAATGTATACAAAATACTGTGAGTCAAGAGGTTGGAAAACTTCGGTAGTTGATGTGAGTGAAGGTACTTCTGGAGGTTTTAAAGAGGTTATTTTTGAAGTTACAGGAGAAGATGTTTATGGAGCTTTAAAGTTTGAAGCAGGAGTTCATCGTGTTCAACGTGTTCCTCAAACGGAAACTCAAGGTCGTGTTCATACTTCTGCAGCAACAGTTATGGTTTTACCTGAAGCGGAAGAGTTTGATGTACAAATTGATATGAATGATGTTCGTGTAGATTTCTTTTGTTCGTCAGGTCCTGGAGGCCAGTCGGTAAATACAACAAAATCGGCAGTTCGTTTAACGCATATTCCAACAGGTTTAGTGGCGCAATGTCAAGATCAAAAGTCGCAACATAAAAATAAGGACAAAGCATTTATTGTATTACGTTCTCGTTTATATGAAAAAGAATTAGCTATCAAACAAGCAGAAGATGCTGTAAAACGTACTTCTCAAGTAAGTTCTGGAGACCGTTCTGCAAAAATTAGAACCTATAATTATTCTCAAGGTCGTGTTACAGATCATCGAATTGGTTTAGATGTTTTTGATATGGACGGAGTTATGAACGGAAAAATTCAAAAGTTTATCGATGAACTTCAATTGGTTAACAATACTGAAAAATTAAAAGAGCATGATGTTTTTTAATTTATAAATACAAGCCTCATTTATTGAGGCTTTTTTTATATCCTATTTAAATATATTTTGCATTTTTGTATTAAGATAATTTATAATGACAACACAACAACTAGAACAACAAATTCAATCTAAAAGATCATTTCTTTGCATTGGCTTAGATGTCGATTTAAATAAAATTCCAAAACAATTATTGAATACTGAAGATCCAATTTTCGAATTTAATAAAGCAATTATTGATGCAACACACGATTTATGTGTTTCATATAAACCAAATACTGCTTTTTACGAAGCTTATGGAATTAAAGGTTGGCAATCTTTAGAAAAAACAATTAATTATGTCAACGAAAAGTATCCTGAAATTTTTACCATTGCCGATGCAAAAAGAGGAGATATTGGAAATACTTCTTCAATGTATGCGAAAGCTTTTTTTGAAGATTTAAATTTTGACTCGGTTACCGTTGCACCTTATATGGGGAAAGATTCTGTTGAGCCTTTTTTAGCTTTTGAAAATAAGCATACAATTATGTTGGCTTTAACTTCTAATGAAGGAGCATTTGACTTTCAAACGAAAAGTGTAGAAGGAAAAGAGTTATATAAAACAGTTTTAGAAACTTCTAAAGCTTGGAAAAATTCAGAGAATTTAATGTATGTAGTGGGTGCAACCAAAGCAGAATATTTTACCGAAATTAGAAAAATTGTCCCGAATAGTTTTTTATTGGTACCTGGAGTTGGTGCTCAAGGCGGAAGTTTATCAGAAGTTTGTAAGTATGGAATGAGCGAGAATGTTGGGTTGTTAATAAATTCTTCTCGTGGAATTATTTATGCTTCAAATGGAGCTGATTTTGCTGAAAAAGCGAGAGCAGAAGCATTTAAGTTACAACAAGAAATGGAAAGTATTTTAGAAAGTAAATAAGTGACAAAATCGTTTAAAGACCAAATAGGAAATCAACATACTTTTGAAACTGTTCCTAAAAGAATAGTTTCCTTAGTTCCGTCACAAACCGAATTATTAGTTGATTTAGGTTTAGAAGATGCTTTGGTTGGTATAACTAAGTTTTGTGTTCATCCTGTTTATTTAAAATCTACTAAAACAATTGTTGGTGGAACTAAAAACATCAAATTTGATAAAATAAAAGCACTTCAACCTGATATTATTATTTGCAATAAAGAAGAAAATACTAAAGAAATTGTTGATGAGTTAAGTACAATTTGTCCTGTTTGGGTAACCGATATTTATACTGTTGCAGATAATAACCAAATGATACGTGATTTTGGAGAAATTTTCAATAAACGAACAGATGCTCAAAAATGGATTGATAAAATCAATTTTGTTTATCACGATTTTCAGAATTTCATTCAAAATAAACCTATAAAGAAAGCAGCTTATTTTATTTGGGCAAACCCTTATATGGTTGCTGGCAATACTACTTTTATAAACGAAATATTAAAATTAAATCATTTTCAAAATATTTATGAAACTAAAGAAGGTCGTTATCCTGAAGTTGAGTTGAAGAAAATTCGTTTAGAAGGCGATCCAGACTATGTTTTTCTGTCTTCTGAGCCTTTTCCTTTTAAAGATGAACACGCATTTGAAATAGGACGATTTACCCACCATGCTATTACTGTTTTTGTTGATGGTGAAATGTTTTCTTGGTATGGTTCTCGCTTAGTAAAAGCGTTCTCCTATTTTAAGACATTGCATAGTAAAATTTAAAATTTGTTTAAGTAGGGTAAGCGTTTAATTATTCTATATTTGATAAAAATTAATTTATCTTTTGATTTCTTACACTGTATATGAAAATAATACTTCACCAGAATGGGTAACTTTTGTTCATGGTGCAGGAGGGAGTTCTTCTATTTGGTTCAAACAAATTCGCGATTTTCAAAAACACTTTAATGTCTTAGTAGTTGATTTAAGAGGACATGGAAATTCTAATAAATCTCTTTCAAGTGGCTTTAAGCAAAAGTATACTTTCAAAGCAATTGCAGAAGATGTAATAGAAGTTATCGATTTCTTAAAAATTAAAAAATCACATTTTGTTGGAATATCTCTCGGTTCAATTGTAATTCGTCAATTGGCGGAAATGCAATCTGAAAAAGTGAAGACTATGGTCTTGGGTGGAGCCATTTTAAAGATGAATTTTCGTTCACAAATTTTAATGAGATTAGGAAATGCCTTTAAGTATGTGCTTCCATATTTAGTTTTATATAGGTTTTTTGCTTTTGTAATTATGCCTAAAAAAAATCACAGAAAATCACGACTTTTATTTATTAATGAAGCTAAAAAATTATACCAAAAAGAATTTATAAAATGGTTTAAACTTACAGCTGAAATAAATCCAATTCTTCGTTATTTTAGACAAATAGAATTAGATATTCCTACTTTTTACGTCATGGGTGAGGAAGATTATATGTTTTTACCAGCTGTTAAAGAGGTAGTCAAAAATCATTTTAATTCTTCAGAACTTTTTGTAGTTCAAAATTGCGGTCATGTTGTAAATATTGAGCAACCAGTAACTTTCAATAAAACAGTAATACAGTATTTAAAATTAAAGTCTTAAAATAGTTACAAATAAAAAAACCACGCCTTATGACGTGGATATTTTTTCTAACTAACCTAACCAAATATTGAGAATATACTCTTTTAACACTGCAAATATCAGATTTTTTTTTTAGTTCTATGTTAAGGTTTTGTTATATATATGTTATTGAATGCTAATTTTTTAGCAATTATTTTTTGTCTTGCAGAGCGAAAACTTTTTTTAATAAATCAGAAGATCTTGCACTAAAATTGCCTCTAATGTTTTGTTCTTCAACAGCAATCATTTTAAATACACCTTCCATCGCCTTATTGGTTGTATAGTCTGTTAAATCAGGATTAACTTTATTTACAAAAGGAATAGCGTTGTATTTGGAAATAATATTAGTCCAAACTTTATCTGCGCCTACTTTAGCAAATGAGTTTTTAATCACTGGATTAAATTTTACATACAATGCATTAGAGGTTGAACTTTGTAAATAACTTGTAGCTGCTGTGTTGTCTCCCATTAGTATGTTTTTAGCATCATTAAAAGACATGTTTTTAACTGCATCAACAAAAATTGGAGTTGCTTCTTTTACCGCATCTTCAGCAGCTCTATTTAGAACCTTTAATCCTTCATCAGCAAGACTAGAAAGGCCTATTTGTCTTAACTTCTTATCTACTGTTTGTAATTCTTCAGGTAATAGGATTTTAACAGCTTCATTTTTAAAAAAACCATCAGTTGCAGTAAGTTTTAAAACTTGTTTTTCAATACCGTTATCTAAGGCTTCTTTTAGACCATTTGCAATGTCTAATTGACTTAATCCAACAGTTCCCTGAGGTAATTGATCCATTACCTGTTGCATTTCTGCACAACCGAATAATGTAAAGGCTAATAAACTTAATGTAATTTTCTTCATAATGTGTAATTTCTATATAATAAATCAAAGATAATCTCTTTTTTTTAATAGGTATAAAATCTATTGAAAAGAGTGGAATAAAAATTATTAAATTCGTAAATTGCACACTTTAATTTTAGATAAAATTACACATGGAACAACAACAACCTTATATTCCTAATAATAAAGTAAGAATTGTTACTGCAGCATCACTTTTTGATGGACATGATGCTGCAATTAACATTATGAGAAGAATTATCCAAGCAACTGGATGTGAAGTAATTCATTTAGGACATGATAGAAGTGTAGAGGAGGTTGTAAATACAGCTATTCAAGAGGATGCAAATGCTATTGCAATGACTTCTTATCAAGGAGGACATACAGAATATTTAAAATATATGTATGATCTACTTAAGGAAAAAGGAGCAGGACACATTAAAATATTTGCTGGTGGAGGAGGAGTAATTCTTCCAGTCGAGATAGAAGAACTTCATGCTTACGGAATCGAGAAAGTATATTCTCCAGACGACGGCCGTGCAATGGGTCTTCAAGGAATGATTAATGATTTGGTTAAACGTGCAGATTATTCAATTGGAGATAAATTAACAACTGAAGCAGATCATTTAGAAAATAAAAACCCAAGAGAAATCGCTCGTGTTATTTCGGCAGCTGAGAATTTTCCAGAAATTGCAAAACCTATTTTAGATAAGATTCATAAAGCAAATGAAACTTCTAAAATTCCTGTTTTAGGAATTACAGGGACAGGTGGAGCAGGAAAGTCTTCTTTAGTAGATGAGTTGGTTCGTCGTTTTTTAATTGATTTCCCAGAGAAAACAATAGGTTTGATTTCAGTAGATCCATCAAAACGTAAAACAGGTGGTGCACTTTTAGGCGATAGAATTAGAATGAATGCGATAAACAATTCTAGAGTCTATATGCGTTCTTTAGCTACACGTCAATCTAATTTGGCTTTGTCTAAATATGTTGCTGAAGCAATTCAAGTATTAAAAGCGGCTAAATATGATTTAATTGTTTTAGAAACTTCTGGAATTGGTCAAAGTGATACTGAAATCATGGACCATTCTGATGTATCTCTTTATGTAATGACACCAGAATTTGGTGCTGCCACACAATTAGAGAAAATTGATATGCTTGATTTTGCCGATTTAGTAGCGTTAAACAAATTTGACAAACGTGGTGCTTTAGATGCAATTCGCGATGTGAAAAAACAATACCAACGCAATCATAATCTTTGGGATGTAAATCCAGATGATATGCCCGTTTTTGGAACTATTGCTTCGCAATTCAATGATCCGGGAATGAATACGTTGTATAAATCTATAATGGATAAAATTGTAGAGAAAACCGAATCTGATCTAAAATCTACTTTTGAGATTACACGTGAAATGAGCGAGAAAATTTTCGTAATTCCTCCACATAGAACGCGTTACTTATCTGAAATTGCGGAAAACAATCGTAAGTATGATGAAACGGTTTTAACGCAAGTAGAAGTAGCTCAAAAGTTATACGGAATTTTCAAAACTATAGAATCGGTAAACGGAAATTTACCTCAATTTGATAAAGCAGGAATTATTGAAGAGTCATTACAAATTAATGACTCAAACAAAGAATTCGTTTCATTGTTAGTAAAAGAATTCGACCGAGTAAAAATGAATTTAGATCCATTCAATTGGTTAATCATTCAAACTTGGGATGAGAAAGTTAATAAATATAAAAACCCTGTTTACAGCTTTAAAGTTCGTGACAAGGAAATAAAAATTCAAACACATACAGAATCACTTTCGCATTCTCAAATTCCAAAAATTGCTTTACCAAAGTATCAAGCTTGGGGCGATATTTTAAAATGGAATTTGCAAGAAAATGTGCCAGGTGAATTTCCATTTGCATCAGGATTATATCCATTTAAGCGTGAAGGAGAAGACCCAACACGTATGTTTGCAGGTGAAGGTGGGCCAGAAAGAACAAACAGACGTTTTCATTATGTTTCTTTGGGAATGCCAGCAAAACGTTTGTCAACAGCGTTTGACTCGGTAACTTTATACGGTAATGATCCAGATCATAGACCTGATATTTATGGTAAAATTGGAAATGCTGGGGTTTCAATCTGTTGTTTAGATGATGCTAAGAAATTATATTCTGGATTCGATTTAAGTCACCCTGCAACTTCGGTTTCAATGACAATTAATGGTCCAGCACCTATGTTGCTTGGTTTCTTTATGAATGCGGCTATTGATCAAAATTGTGAAAAATATATTAAAGAAAATGGTTTAGAAGTTGAGGTTGAAGCTAAAATTAAAGCCATTTACAAAGAAAAAGGTACAGAAAGACCAATTTATAACGGTGCTTTGCCAGAAGGTAACGATGGTTTGGGATTAATGCTTTTAGGTGTTACTGGAGATCAAGTTTTGCCTGCAGATGTGTATAACGAAATTAAAGTAAAAACCTTAGCACAAGTTCGTGGAACGGTTCAGGCTGATATTTTAAAAGAAGATCAAGCACAAAACACTTGTATTTTTTCAACAGAGTTCGCTTTACGTTTAATGGGTGATGTACAAGAATATTTCATTAAAGAAAACGTTCGTAATTTCTATTCGGTTTCTATTTCAGGATATCATATTGCAGAAGCTGGAGCGAATCCAATTACGCAATTAGCATTTACTTTAGCAAACGGATTTACTTATGTAGAATACTATTTAAGTAGAGGAATGGATATCAATGCGTTTGGTCCAAATTTATCATTCTTCTTTTCAAATGGAATTGATCCAGAATATGCTGTAATTGGTCGTGTAGCGCGTAAAATTTGGGCGAAAGCCATGAAATTGAAATACGGAGCGAATGAAAGAGCACAAATGTTGAAATATCATATTCAAACATCGGGTCGTTCTTTACATGCTCAAGAAATTGATTTTAATGATATTCGTACAACATTACAAGCATTATATGCAATTTATGACAACTGTAATTCGTTGCATACCAATGCCTATGATGAAGCAATTACAACTCCAACAGAAGAATCAGTGAGAAGAGCAATGGCAATTCAGTTGATTATTAATAAGGAATTAGGTTTAGCCAAAAATGAAAACCCAATACAAGGTTCATTTATTATTGAAGAATTAACTGATTTGGTAGAAGAAGCAGTTTTAACTGAGTTTGATAGAATTACCGAAAGAGGTGGAGTTCTTGGAGCAATGGAAACCATGTACCAAAGAAGTAAAATACAAGAAGAATCATTGTATTATGAGACTTTGAAGCACACGGGTGAATTTCCAATTATTGGAGTAAATACTTTCTTGAGTTCTAAAGGTTCTCCAACAGTAATTCCAGCTGAAGTAATTCGTGCTACTGAGGAAGAAAAATTATTTCAAATTAAAACTTTAGAAAATCTACATAAAGGAAATGCTGATAAAGTAAAAGAGCAAATTTATTTATTACAAGAAGCAGCAATTAAAAACGAAAATTTATTTGAGTTGTTAATGGATGCTACTAAATATTGTACTTTAGGTCAAATTACTTCAGGTTTATTCGAAGTTGGTGGTCAATACAGACGAAATATGTAAAATAATAAGTACTTATTATTTCACAAAAAAAACCTTTCTTTTTAGAAAGGTTTTTTGTTTTTATATTTTTTTATTCTCGTTAAACTTCCGGGTGATTTCTTTTAATTTTTCAGCACGAGCAACTTTCTTCGCTTTTGCTTTATCTTGTTCTTTGTGTAATTTATCATTATGTTTTTTTATATTTCTTTCGTTGTTTCTACCCATTTTATTCTGTTTTTTTTGGTAGAACAAATTTATGATAAAATGTTTTGGCACGACTATTGAATAATTAAAAATATATTAATCTTTTAAAAAATATAGTTATGAAAAAAATTACTTTATTGATAGCGCTTATTGGAATGATAACGTTACAAAGTTGTACAAGTGAAGAGGTAATTGTAACTGATAATGTAGATTACGATACAATTAGTGAAGTGTTTGAATATTCAAATGTAGATTTTAATTCTTTAAATGGGTATAGTGTATTTTTAAATTTCCCACATAGTATATATTCTTCGGATATGGTATTGGTATATCGTTTGGTTGATTTTGGTCCTTCTGGAGACGTTTGGAAGCCTATTCCAGAAACGTATTATTTTAACGATGGAACTTTAGATTTTGGTTATGATAATGATTTTACAAGATTTGATGCTCAAGTTAGTTTATTTGGATATGACTTGCCTGGTTTGTCAAATGTGTATAAATTAGATCAAGTATTTAGAGTGGTAATTATTCCAGCTTATTTTGGAAATAAGACTTCAAATGATGTTGATTTTAATGATTATAATTCTGTTGTTAAACATTATAGTATAGATGAGCCTAGTATAACGAAAATTAGAATGTAAATAAAGTCATAAAAAAGGCTCAGTAAATATTGAGCCTTTTTTATGACTTTATTTTGTCAATTTTTAAATAGCCAATATGTTTAATGTCTTCTTTTAAGTTTGAGTTTTTGGTTAATTTTAGTTTGTATTGATTTTTAAATTCAGGTAATAAAATATCTTCGATTTCATGAATATCGTCTACATCAATACCGTATTTGTCATCAATATGTGAAGCTGCTCCTTTAAAATCATAGTGCTTGTAAAAAGAAGATTGTTTTGCTTTTTTAATAGCTTCTGCTTTACTATTAGCTACGGTTATAACTTTATAATGATATTCTTCAAATTCATTTTCTTTATAGCCTCCTAAATTTAAGAAAAAGAGTTTTTCTTTTTGAGATTCATCATGTTTTGATTTTGGGGCAATTTCAATGTTATAACCGTCACAAAAAGTAATTTTTTGCCAAGCATCAATATGTAATTTACCTTTTGCTTCAGGCCAAAAATCATTCATATTTGGAACCAAGCCTTTTAGCGTATTGTTTATTCCAAAAAATATATCATGCTGTTCAGTATTTCTTCCTTTAGGTGTGCATCCAAGCATTACCATATATAAATATGTATCGTTCATCTTGTAAAAGTATAATAAATTATTAATACCCCCTAAAAAAATAGGGTTAAAATATTTTATTTAATTATTTTGAGTATATTTGCATCAAATTAACGGGGTTAAGTATTTTAAAAAATCATTTTATGGCAACTTTAAGGTTTCAAGCATTACAAAGCGCATCAGGCAGAAAGCCTGTTTTTGTTGAAGAATTAGACAGAAAGTCTAAAATTTTTGGTTCAAATGTATTTAATGATAAAGAAATGCGTCTTTTCTTAACTGATGAAGCTTATAAAGCAGTTCAAAGCGCTGTTCAGCATGGAACTAAAATTGATAGAAAAATTGCAGAACATATTGCTATGGGGATGAAAGAGTGGGCATTGTCTAAAAATGTTACTCATTATACACACTGGTTTCAACCACTTACAGGTACAACTGCTGAAAAACATGATGCTTTTTTTGAAACATCTATGGATGGAAGTGATCCTGTAGAGAAGTTTGGGGGAACTCAACTTGTACAACAAGAGCCAGATGCTTCATCTTTTCCTAATGGTGGAATTAGAAATACATTTGAAGCTCGTGGTTATACGGCTTGGGATCCAACTTCTCCAGCTTTTATTTTTGGAACAACCTTGTGTATTCCAACGGTTTTTGTCTCTTATACTGGTGAGGCTTTAGATAATAAAACACCTTTATTAAGAGCTTTAAATGCTATTGATGCAGCTGCAACAGATGTTGCTAAATATTTTGATAAAAATGTTAAAAAGATAACTCCAACTTTAGGATGGGAGCAAGAGTACTTTTTAGTAGATGCTGCTTTAGCTGCTTCTCGCCCTGATTTATTGGCTACTGGTAGAACTTTATTAGGGCATACTTCAGCTAAAGGTCAGCAATTAGATGATCATTATTTTGGATCAATCCCAACACGTGTTTTAAATTATATGAGAGATTTGGAAAATCAATGTATGTTGTTGGGAATTCCAGTTAAAACGCGTCATAATGAAGTTGCGCCAAATCAGTTTGAGTTAGCGCCAATTTTTGAAGAAACAAACTTAGCAGTTGATCATAATTCGTTATTAATGGATGTGATGCAAAAAGTTGCAGAACGTCATGATTTTAAAGTGTTATTTCATGAAAAACCTTTCAAAGGTGTTAATGGATCTGGAAAACACAATAATTGGTCTTTAGCTACCGATACAGGTATTAATTTATTAAGTCCAGGAAAAACGCCAATGAGTAATTTACAATTCTTAACGTTTTTTATCAATACAATTAAAGCGGTTCATGATAATGAAGAATTATTAAGAGCTGCAATTGCTTCGGCAAGTAATGATCATCGTTTAGGTGCAAATGAAGCGCCTCCAGCTATTATTTCAGTGTTTATTGGTCAGCAATTAACTAAGGTGTTGGAAGAGTTAGAAGGTGTTTCTAAAGGGAAATTGTCTCCTGAAGAAAAGACAGATTTAAAGTTGAATGTTGTTGGTAAAATTCCAGATTTACTTTTAGATAATACAGATAGAAACAGAACTTCTCCTTTTGCATTTACAGGTAATAAATTTGAATTCAGAGCTGTAGGTTCTACTGCAAACTGTGCTGTTTCGATGACTACTTTAAATACAATTGTTGCAAAACAGTTGAAAGACTTTAAAGCTGAGGTTGATGCCTTGATAGAAAAGAAAGACATGAAGAAGGATGATGCCATCTTTAATGTTTTAAGAGAGTATATTAAAGGAACTAAAGCTATTCTTTTTGAAGGAGATGGTTATAGTGAGGCTTGGGAAAAAGAAGCTAAGAAAAGAGGATTAAGTAATCACAAAACGACTCCAGCTGCTTTAAAGTCAAAAATATCTAAAAAAGCAATTGCTATTTTTGAAGAAATGGGAGTGATGAATCATGTTGAGGTTGAGTCTCGTTATGAAATAGAATTGGAAGAATATACTAAGAAAATTCAAATCGAAGGAAGGGTTCTTGGAGATATTGCTCGAAATCATGTTATTCCTACAGCAATTAAATATCAAAATACTTTAATTGATAATGTTAAAGGGTTAAAAGAAATTTTTGGTAAAGAATTTGAAACAATCGCAAGAGAGCAAGTTAAATTAATAAGAGAAATTTCCGAGCATATTGAAGGAATTAGTTCTAAAGTTGATGAAATGATTGAATCTCGTAAAAAAGCTAATTTACTTACTGATGCTGAAAAAATGGCTGCTGCTTATTGCGATGAGGTAAAACCGTTTTTTGAAGAAATTAGATACCATTCAGATAAATTAGAATTATTAGTTGACGACGAAATGTGGACATTAACTAAATATAGAGAGTTATTGTTTACAAAATAACTAAAGATAAATAGAAGTGCTTTTAAAGCCCATCATAATTATGATGGGCTTTCGTACAATTTATACTAAATTTATGCGTTTAAAGTTTACCAAATTCACGATATGATTTGCAAATTTCTTTTTATTCTTTTGTGTGTCAATTTTGCTTTTTCGCAAAACATTGTTACTGTTTATTTTGATACAGATAGTGCAGTTTTGAAAAACTCAGAATTAAAAAAATTACAATTTTTTAATATTAATGATTCTGTCCAAATTACCAAAATAAATGCTTTTTGCGATTTTAGAGCTTCTACAGAATATAATGAGCAATTGGCTTTAAGAAGAGCAATGTTCGTGAAAGAAAAGTTGAATTCATTTTTGTTTTCTAATGAAATTGAAATAAATGCAATTGGTGAAAATTTTTCACAATCAGATGTTTTGTCTGAAAACAGAAAAGTTGAAATCACATACTCGGTTCTAGCAAGAGAAAAAAGGCAAATAACAAATACAGAGAAACAAACTAAACTTACAAAAAATGTTGCCATTGCAAAAGTAGGTGAGAAGCTAATTTTAGAGAATTTGAATTTTTATGACCGTTCAGGAATTATTGTTTCAGAATCTCGACCTATTTTAATTGAACTGTTTGAGATTTTAAAAGAAAACCCAAAACTAAAAATTGAAATTCAAGGTCATATTTGTTGTCAAGAAAAAGGAGATTATGAAAATATTTCAAATGTCAGAGCTAAAGCTATTTACGACATCTTAATTAAAAACGGAATTAATCAAAATAGATTAAAGTATTCAAGTTTTGGCAGTTCAAAGCCTTTATATTCAATTCCTGAAAAAAATGAAGAGGAACGTAACGCAAATCGTAGAGTTGAAATTTTAATATTAGAAAAATAAATATTACTTTTCTGAATAATTTAAAAAGCATTACTTCGTAAAAAAAATAAAAATGAAAACTTTTTTTCTTTATTTAACTTTGTTTTTTTGTTCAATTGTATTTTCTCAAGAGCAGTTTTCTGTTTATTTTGAGACTAATAAATATGAGCTTAATGAAAAAGAAAGCATAAAGTTATTTTCTTGGATTGATCAAAATAAAACCTCTAAAATTGTTGCAATTAATGGTTATACAGATGAAGTTGGTTCGTCTGGATATAATGATACGCTTGCTTTAAAGAGAGTTCAATCGATTTTTAATCTAGTGAAAGAAAAGGTTGTAATTAGAGAAGATTATAAATCAATTAGTGTTGGTGAAAATTTTAAACAATCAGAAATTCAATCTGAAAATCGTAGAGCTACCATTTATTATATTTTAGAAAAAGATCTGGCTCGTGAAAATGAGATATTGGGAATTGAAGAAGAGGTTGTGTTTCCTGAAAATGCTACATTAGAAGAAAAAGTGGCGCTAGCAAAAGTGGGAACTAAAATCGTTTTAAAAAATATCAACTTTTACCAAAATACATTTGCAATTACACCAGAATCCAATGGTTCTTTGTATGATTTATTGTTTGTAATGCAAAATAATCCCAATTTAAAAATTCAAATTCAAGGTCATATTTGTTGTATTGCAAAAGACGGTAGAAATTTGTCTTTAGAAAGAGCAAAGCAAGTTCGTAGATGGCTCGTTTACCAAAGAATTCCTCAACATAGAATTACAGTAACTGGCTTTGGGACTACTCAGCCCATTTATCCTATACCAGAGGAAAATGAAGAGCAAGCTGCAGCAAACAGAAGGGTGGAGATAGAAATAATTAGTAAATAATTTTAAAGTATGAAAAACAGTTTAATAGTAATGTTGTTTTTAACAGTATTAACTTTAGGTTGTACAAAAGATAACTGTTCTGAAAATGTAACACCTCCACAGGCATCTATATTTATTGAAATTTTAGATGAAGCTTCTCAAGAAAATGTTTTTACAAATGAAACTTACACTATTGCTGATGTTTCAATTGTTGAATTTGATGATGTTCCAGTAGATTTTATCTTAATTACAAGAGATGATTTGAACCTAATTCAAATTTTCCCAAGAACAGATAATCCTATTGATAATAAAATATATTTATATGTAGGTAATGATGATATTGTTGAAATTCAATATGATGTTGAAACAATAAGTACTGATTGCTTCACACAATTGAAAACCATAAACGTAAATGTTCCTTTTTATATGTTTACTGAGGAAAACCAAATATTCAGAATTAAAATTTAAGATTTTCTAATTTCTAATTTCAGAATTCTAAATTTTAGGACTATCTTTGCGCCACAACACAACACAAACTTAAAATGAGTTCTGAAACTAGCAAACGCTACAATTTAAGAGGAGTTTCTGCTTCTAAAGAAGACGTTCATAGTGCTATTAAAAACATCGACAAAGGATTGTTTCCAAAAGCTTTCTGTAAAATTATCCCCGATTATTTAACAAATGATGAAGAGTATTGTATAATCATGCACGCAGATGGTGCAGGTACGAAATCATCTTTGGCATACATGTATTGGAAAGAAACAGGCGATTTATCTGTTTGGAAAGGAATTGCTCAAGATGCTTTAATAATGAATATTGATGATTTATTATGTGTGGGTGCTACTGATAATATTTTACTTTCTTCAACAATTGGAAGAAATAAAAGTGTAATTCCCGCTGAGGTTCTTTCTGCAATCATCAACGGAACAGAAGAATTGATTTCCGACTTAAAAGAGTTTGGAGTAACTATTCATTCAACTGGTGGAGAAACAGCTGATGTTGGCGATTTAGTTCGTACAATTATTGTAGATTCAACTGTTACTGCAAGAATCAAACGCTCAAACGTTATTGATAATGCAAATATTCAACCTGGCGATGTAATTGTTGGTTTGTCATCATTTGGTCAAGCTACTTACGAAAAAGAGTATAACGGTGGAATGGGAAGTAACGGATTAACTTCTGCTCGCCATGATGTTTTTTCAAAATATTTAGCCAATAAGTATCCTGAAAGTTTCGATGCTTCAGTTCCTAGTGATTTAGTGTATTCGGGTCAAACTAAATTGACTGATGCAGTTGAAAATAGCCCAATTGATGCTGGTAAATTAGTGCTTTCTCCTACGAGAACATATGCACCAGTTATCAAAAAGATATTAGAAAAATACAATTCAAAAGATATACATGGAATGGTTCACTGTAGCGGTGGAGCACAAACAAAAATTCTTCACTTTGTGGACAATGTTCATGTTATAAAAGATAATTTATTTCCGGTTCCACCTTTGTTTAAATTGATACAAGAACAATCTAAAACCGATTGGAAAGAAATGTACCAAGTTTTCAATTGCGGTCACCGAATGGAAATTTATGTTCCTGCTGAAATAGCTCAAGATATTATCGCAATTTCAAATTCATTTAATATTGATGCGCAAATTGTAGGTAGAGTAGAAGCTTTAGATGAGAAGAAACTAACTATCAATTCTGAATACGGAACATTTGAATATTAAAAAACACAACAACAATAACAATACAATGCAACACAACGTACTAATTTTAGATTTTGGTTCTCAATACACACAATTAATTGCTCGTAGAGTAAGAGAGCTAAATATTTTTTGTGAAATTTTCCCATTCGATAAAATCCCTGCAGACTTATCATCTTATAAAGCTGTAATTTTAGGAGGTAGTCCTTGTTCCGTTCGTTCTGAAGAAGCTTTACACCCAGATTTATCGCAAATTAGAGGAAAAAAACCTTTATTGGCAGTTTGTTATGGCGCACAATATTTAGCACATTTTTCTGGTGGTGAAGTTGCCGCTTCAAACACTAGAGAATATGGTAGAGCAAATCTATCTTTTATCGATGATAGTGAAGTGTTTTTAGAAGGAGTTGGTGCAAACAGTCAAGTTTGGATGTCGCATTCAGATTCTATTAAAAAATTACCAACTAATGGAGTTAGAATTGCGAGTACTAAAGATGTAGAAAATGCAGCTTATAAAATTGAAGGCGAACAAACTTATGCTATTCAATTTCACCCAGAAGTGTATCATTCTACAGATGGAAAACAAATGTTAGAAAATTTCTTGGTAAAAATTGCAGGTGTAGCTCAAACCTTTACGCCTAATGCAGTTGTTGAAGAAATTGTTGCAGATATGAAAGCGAAAATTGGTAATGATAAAGTAGTTTTAGGTTTGTCTGGTGGAGTAGATTCTACTGTGGCAGCGGTTTTATTAAACAAGGCTATTGGTGCTAATTTATATTGTATTTTTGTTAACAATGGTTTACTTCGTAAGAATGAGTTTCAGAGTGTTCTAGATCAATACAAAGGAATGGGATTGAATGTAAAAGGTGTTGATGCTTCTGAGAAGTTTTATGATGCTCTTGCAGGTTTAGATGATCCAGAAGCAAAGCGTAAAGCAATAGGAAACGCATTTATTGAAGTTTTTGATGATGAAGCGCATTTACTTGCTGATGTAAAATTCTTAGCGCAAGGAACTATTTATCCAGATGTTATTGAGTCGGTTTCTGCAACAGGCGGACCTTCAGCAACCATAAAATCACATCATAATGTAGGTGGTTTACCCGATTTTATGAAACTTAAAGTGGTTGAGCCATTACGTATGTTGTTTAAAGACGAGGTTCGTAGAGTTGGAGCTTCTTTAGGAATTGATCCAGAATTATTAGGTCGTCATCCTTTTCCAGGACCAGGTTTAGCGATTCGTATTTTAGGTGATATTACTCCAGAAAAAGTGGCAATTCTTCAAGAAGTAGATGCTATTTTTATAAACGGATTAAAAGAACACGGTTTATACGATTCAGTATGGCAAGCTGGTGCAATTTTACTTCCAGTAAATAGTGTTGGTGTAATGGGAGATGAGCGTACGTATGAAAAAGTGGTTGCATTAAGAGCAGTTGAGTCTACAGATGGAATGACAGCTGATTGGGTACACTTACCTTATGAGTTTTTAATGAAAACTTCAAATGAAATTATTAATAAAGTTAGAGGTGTGAATAGAGTGGTTTATGATATTAGTTCAAAACCGCCTGCAACTATAGAATGGGAGTAAAATACCGACCAATTATAAAATAAATTTCATTTTTTAACTTTTTAAGTTTAAATTGGTATTGATATTGTAGTGACCTTTTAGAATAAATATAATATATAGGAATATGAAGTTGTTAAAAGTTGTTTTTTTTGTGTTTATTTTTTCATCATGTGTGGCGCAATCAAGCCAAGATGGTGTTCAAAAGCATATCGTTGTAAAAGGTGAAACAGTTTATCAAATTGCAAAAAAATATCAAATAACTCCTTTTGATATTTATAGATTAAATCCAGATGCTAAAGAAGGTATTCAAGAAAACACAACTTTATTAATTCCTAAGTCAGGAACTAATACTCAACAGGTAAATCAAGTTTCTGGTGATGTAAAAAAGCACAAAGTAGAAACAAAAGAAACACTTTATAGTATTGCTAAAAAATACGAAGTTTCTGTTGCAGATTTGAAAGAATGGAATGAAGCTGAATTGAAAGATGGATTAAAAATCGGTCAAGAAATTATTGTTTCAGTAAATTATTTGCCTTCAAATTCTGGTTTTGTTGAGGTAAAAGAAGTAAAAACTACTTCTACAGTTTCTTCACATGTTGTAAAAATGAAAGAAACTAAATTTGGAATATCAAAAAAATATAACATTTCTATTGAAGAATTAGAGCGATTAAATCCTCAGATTATTGAAGGTTTAGAAGTTGGTCAGGTGTTAAAAATTAAAGAAAATAATGTTGAAGAAGTTATTGCCATTAAAGAAACAAAGTCGAGTAATTTTTATATTGTAAAATCAGAAGAAACATTATACAGTCTTTCAAAAAAGTTAAGTGTCTCCGAAGACAAATTAATAGAACTTAATCCTGAGATTAAATTAGGTTTTAGAGAAGGTATGGTTTTAAAAATACCTCTTTCTTATGATGGTGATAAACAAAAAGTTGATTTATTAACTACCGTAAATAAAAAAGTAAAGCGAAATTTAGTATTATTGCTTCCTTTTAATGTTAATAAAATGGAGTCTGAGCCAACAAAAACATATACGGATTTTATTCAAGAGCGAGATTATAGAAACCTTTTGAATCTTACTCTTGATTTTTATTCGGGAGCAATAATGGCTATTGATTCTGCGAAAGTTTTAGGTTTGCCAGTCCATGTGAAGATATTAGATGTAGAAAGTTCTAGAAATTCTTCTAATGTAGCGCAAATAATAACTAAAAACGATTTTTCTAAAGTAGATGCGGTTATTGGTCCATTTATGTATTCACATGTTGAAAATACGGCTCAACTTTTATCTAAATTTAAAACTCCAGTTATATCACCGCTTTCAAAAGAATTAGGATTGCCTTTGGATAATTTGTATTATTCAATTCCTTCTCAAGAAAATTTAACTGACAAAATTTTTCAATACATGGAAAATAAGTCAGGGAATGTGATTGCTGTTATAAGTGGAAATAAAAGTTCTACAAAAGATTATTTGATAAAACAATATCCAAATGTCAAATATCCAAATTTTGATGAAAAAGGGGCTTTAAATCTTGAAAGTTTAAAATCCTCATTGGTAAAAGGGCAAAAAAACTTTGTCATTTTGGAAACTGAAAAAGCTGCTCTAATTTTACATACAACTAAGGCTTTAATTGAATTTAAGGAAGAATATGATATTCAACTTGTAGTTTTAGAGTTGTACAATACATTAGACTTTGAAGAAATTCCAATTACTAATTTGACAGAATTAAATATGCTTTTTCCTTCTTATAAAAAAGAAGTTGATACAGATGCAGGTAGAATATTTGAAAAAGAGTATAAAAAGAAAAATAATGTAACTCCAAATGCATATGCTACAAAAGGTTTTGATTTAACTTTTGATACTATTTTAAGAATTTGTCAAGAAGATGGATTTGTACCTTCGACTAAACATAATATTTCAGAGCAAGTAGAAAATACTTTTAATTACAATATTAAAGAAGGTAAAAATGTAAATGAAGGAACTTATATTATGTATTACGATACTGACTTTTCAATTAAACAAGCACAATAATGTCAACGTCTAAAGTTACCTATTTAGGAAATTTACGTACTTCATCAATACATTTACAATCGGGTTCTGAAATTATTTCAGATGCTCCATTGGATAATAATGGTAAAGGAGAGGCTTTTTCACCTACAGATACTGTTGCAAATGGTTTGGCAAGTTGTATGTTTACCATGATGGGAATTAAAGCTCGTGATTTGGAAATCGATTTGTCTGGTTCAACTGCAGAAGTTACAAAGGTTATGGCTGCAGATCCAAGAAGAATTTCGGAAATCCATGTAATATTCAATTTAGATGTTTTAGTTGATGAAAAAACAAAAACTATTTTAGAAAGAATAGGTAATACTTGTCCGGTTCATTATAGCTTACATCCAGATATAAAAAAAGTAATTGTTTATAATTGGAAATAAATGACCAATCAAGAAGAACTTATAAAACTAGCACATACAAAAATGCCCTTCGGTAAATACGAGGGGTATTTTCTTATTGATTTACCTGAATATTACGTTGTTTGGTATGCCAATAAAGGATTTCCAAAAGGGCAATTGGGAGAGCAGTTGAAATTAATTTATGAACTTAAATTAAACGGTTTGGAAGAATTATTAAGAAATATTAGAAGAAATTTTCCAAAAAAGTAATTTTAAGTCATAAATAATTGTCCTTTAACCGTTGTTAATTATCAATTAATAATCGTACTTTTGCATCGTTTTTTTAAGCAACTACAACACAACAAACAACAATAGAATGAGTCAAACTAAGTATATTTTTGTTACCGGTGGTGTTACCTCTTCTTTAGGAAAAGGTATCATAGCAGCATCGTTAGCTAAATTATTACAAGCTAGAGGTTACAGAACAACAATCCAAAAATTTGATCCATATTTAAATGTAGATCCAGGAACATTGAACCCATATGAGCATGGAGAATGTTATGTAACTGATGATGGTGCCGAAACAGACTTAGATTTAGGTCATTACGAAAGATTTTTAAATGTTCCTACATCGCAAGCCAATAACGTAACAACAGGTAGAGTTTATTTATCGGTTATTGAAAAAGAACGTAGAGGTGAATTTTTAGGAAAAACAGTTCAAGTAGTTCCTCATATTACAAATGAGATTAAAGAAAGAATGCAATTGTTAGGTCAAAGCGGTGATTACGATATTGTAATTACTGAAATTGGTGGAACAGTTGGTGATATTGAATCATTACCTTATATTGAATCAGTTCGTCAGTTATTATGGGAGCTGGGTGAAGAAAATGGAATCTGTATTCATTTAACTTTAATTCCATATCTAGCTGCCGCAGGTGAATTAAAAACTAAGCCAACTCAGCATTCTGTTAAAACATTAATGGAAAGCGGTATTAAAGCTGATATTTTAGTTTGTCGAACAGAACACGAATTATCAGATGAATTACGTCAAAAATTAGCATTGTTTTGTAATGTTAAAAAAGAAGCAGTTATTCAATCTATTGACGCTTCAACAATATATGATGTTCCTAATTTAATGTTAGAAGAAGGCTTAGATAAAGTAACATTAAAAAAATTAGGTTTACCTGAAAAAAACAGTCCAGATTTAAAAAATTGGAATGATTTTTTACAAAAGCATAAAAATCCTAAACACGAAGTAAACATTGGTTTAGTTGGTAAATATGTTGAGTTACAAGATTCTTACAAGTCAATATTAGAAGCATTTATACACGCAGGTGCTGCAAATGAGACAAAAGTAAATGTTGTTTCTGTGCATTCTGAATATTTAGATGCCAATACGGCAGAAAATCAATTGAAGAACTTAGATGGTATACTTGTTGCTCCGGGATTTGGTAATAGAGGTATTGAAGGTAAAATTGACACAGTTCGTTATGCAAGAGAAAATAATATTCCGTTTTTAGGTATTTGTTTAGGAATGCAAATGGCTGTGATAGAATTTGCTAGAAACGTATTAGGTTACAAAGATGCAAATTCAACAGAAATGAACGAAAATACTACTCATCCAGTAATTAATTTAATGGAAGAGCAGAAAAATATTGAAGACAAAGGTGGTACAATGCGTTTAGGTGCATGGAAATGTAAATTGACTGACAATACATTGGCAAGTGAAATTTATGGAAAAGCTGAAATAATGGAACGTCATCGTCATCGTTATGAATTTAACGGAAAGTATCTAGATGAAATAGAAAATGCGGGTTTAAAAGCTTCAGGTGTAAATCCAGATACAGGTCTAGTTGAAGTGGTAGAATTGCCAAATCATCCTTTTTTTATTGCAGTTCAATATCACCCAGAATATAAAAGTACAGTTGCAAATCCTCACCCTTTATTTGTGAGTTTTGTTGCAGCAATGGTTAAAAATAAAAAATAACCTTATAATTGTTTACCTAAATGTAAACTGAATATTATTAGTAAATGGAAGATAAAAAATTAGATTTTAAATCAATTTTCGGATTTGTATTAATCTCAGTAGTTTTAATGTGGATGATGTATTCAAATGCACCAACCCAAGAAGAACAAGAAGCGAAAGCAAAACAAGAACAAGTTGAAAAAGCAAAAAAAGAAAAAGCTTCTGAAACATCAAAAGTTAACCCTACAGTTGTGTCACCTGTAAATATCGAAAATGATTCGATTCAACAGGAGCAATTAAAAGGTCAATTAGGTTCTTTTGCTTATTCAGCTGCATTACCTTCTGCAAAAGAAGAAGTTACTGAACTAAAAAGTGAGTTATTAACTTTAAAAATTGCTAATAAAGGTGGTTATATTGTTAGTGCTACTGTAAATGGATTTGAACAGTTTTATAAAGGTTCAAATAAAACAATTGATTTAATAAAAGATAATAATTCTAATTTAAATCTTACTATTAATACTAATGATAACAGAGTTTTAAATACAAAAGACTTATTTTTTGAACCTTCGTTAACAAAAGAAGGTGAAAATCAAGTTTTATCAATGCGCTTAAAAGCTGGTGAATCTCAATTTTTAGAATATCGTTATGTATTAAAACCTAATGATTATATGTTAGACTTTGCTATTAGATCACAAGGTTTAAATACGATTGTAAACACAACTAAACCTGCAGATTTAGAATGGCAATTAAAAACATTCAGAAATGAAAAAAGTATTTCTTATGAAAATAGATATACTGAAATGGTTTTTGAGTTTGAAGACGGAAAAGATGATTACCTAAGTGCAGCTAAAGATGATGACGATGTTGTTACTGATTTAACTTATGTTGCATTTAAACAACATTTGTTTACTTCTATTTTATTATCAGATACGCCTTTTAAAACAGCTACTTTAAAATCTGAAAACTTAGTAAAAGATGAAGAAATAGATACTGTTTTTGGGAAAAATTATGTAGCTAATTTGCCCTTGGAGTTTAAGAATGGAGAATTAAACTATAATATGAATATGTATTATGGTCCTTCTAAATATGATATTTTAAATGGTTATGATAGAAATTTAGATGAAATTATGCCTCTTGGTTGGGGAATTTTTGGATGGATTAATAGATATGTTTTTATTCCAACTTTTGGTGTTATAAGTGGGTTTCTTCCTTATGGTCTAGCTATTATTTTCTTTACTATTTTAGTAAGAATTGTAATGTCTCCAGTAACATATAAGTCATATGTTTCTCAAGCTAAGATGAAAGTTCTACGTCCAGAAATTGCTGAGTTGAATGAAAAGTATAAAGATAATGCAATGAAAAAGCAACAGGAAACAATGAAGTTGTATTCTAAAGCTGGTGTTAATCCTATGGCTGGATGTTTACCTGCTTTAATGCAAATGCCTGTTTTCTATGCATTGTTTCAGTTTTTTCCTTCAATGTTTGATTTAAGACAAAAAAGTTTTCTTTGGGCTGATGATTTGTCTTCGTTTGATGCTATTTATCAATTACCTTTTAATATTCCATTCTATGGAGATCACGTAAGTTTATTTCCAATTTTAGCTTCTGTGGCTATCTTTTTCTATATGAAAATGACAACTGGAGATCAACAAATGAGTGCTCCAACTCAAGAAGGTATGCCGGATATGGGGAAAATCATGAAAATAATGTTATACATTTCTCCTTTAATGATGTTATTCTTCTTTAATAATTATGCATCTGGTTTATCTTTATACTATTTTGTTTCTAATTTAATTACTATTGGAATAATGTTAGTAATTAAAAATTATATAGTTAAAGAAGATAAAATTCACGCTAAGATTCAAGAAAATAAGACTAAAGAAAAGAAAGAAAGTAAATTTCAAAAGAAAATGCGTGAAATGATGGAGCAGGCTGAAGCGCAAAAAGCTAAACAAAATAAAAAATAATTTTTTAAACCCTGTCTTTCAAGATAGGGTTTCGTTTTAATATGCAAGTATGAGGGTTCTTATTATAGGTTTTGGAAATATGGGGCAAACTTATGCTAGTAGTTTTACTAGTTCTGGGTTTGTTAGTCCAAATAATATCTTTGTATTAAGTAGAAGTGATGTCGAAAAAAAGAAGCGCTTTTTAATAGATAAATCAAACTTTTATATTGAGCCATCTAAAATTATTTTTGATGTTGATATTATTATTATAGCTGTTAAGCCTCAAGATTTCAGTGTTTTAGCAAATTCAATTAATTCTTTTATTTCTAGTACTCATGTCATTTTATCAGTAATGGCAGGAATCTCTTTAAAATCTCTTAAGGATAAATTAGGAATAGATAAAGTAATTCGTTGTATGCCTAACATTCCAACTCAAATAGGTCAAGGGATGACGGTTTTCTGTGCTTCTAAAGAGATTGATAGAAAAGATTTATTTATTGTTCAAAATCTTATTAATACAACAGGTAAATCTATTTATATAGATAAAGAAGAAATGATTAATGCTGCAACTGCTGTTTCTGGTAGTGGACCAGCGTATGTCTTTTATTTTATGAATGCAATGGTTGAATCTGCTATTAAATTAGGTTTTTCTTCATCAGAGGCTGAATTTTTAGTGGGTCAAACTTTTGCTGGAGCTGTTCAATTACAAAATAGAAGTAAGGAATCTCATCAACAGTGGATAGATAAAGTTTCTTCTAAAGGAGGAACTACTGAAGCAGCTTTAGAAGTTTTTAATGAATCCAATATTACTAATAGTATTGAAGTAGGAATTAATGCAGCAAATAAAAGAGCTATTGATCTAGGTAAATAAAAAAAAGGTTCCATTAAGGAACCTTCTTTTTTCATAGCTTTTTTAATTTATTATAATGTAGGTAACAAAACATTATCCGTTACATGAATTACACCATTTGCTGCTTGAATATCAACTGCAACAATATTTGTATCTCTTCCAGCTTCATCAGTTATTACTGTTCCAGCAATTGTAAATGTTCCAGTTTCAAATGTAGTAATAGGTGTTGTTGGGATACCTGATGATAATACATTAGCTCCAGCTACAACATGATAAGTTAGTACAGATGTAACTTGAGCTGATGTTAAGCCTCCTAATGTTCCAGGGTTTTGTGACTCAAAAGTTGTAAAAGCGGCATTCGAAGGAGCAAAAACTGTAAAAGGTGAATTCATTGTTCCATCTAATGTTGGTACTAACCCTTGTCCGTCTAATAAATCTACTAATGTAGTGAAGTTTGGATTTGCAGCTGCATGAGTAACAACAGTTGGTAATCCAATAACTGCATCTACTACATGTATTACACCATTTGATGCAGAAATATCTGCTGAAGTTACACTAGATACTCCATTTAATCGAACTGAAATTCCATTAACTGTTACTCCAGAATTTAAGTTTATAAACATACTTAATGTATTAGAAGAAGAAGCATCTCCTTTTCCTAATGTCTTTACGTATCCAGTCGTTAAATCAGTTGAAAAATTTACACTATTAATAACATGATTTAATAGTATTTCTTTTAGTAAAGGCGTAGGAACTGCATCAAGATTAGCAAATCCATTGTCAGCTAAGAAAGTTGCAAAAGCATCATTTGTTGGTGCAAAAACAGTATATGTACCATCTTGGCTTAATGTTTGTACTAAATCAGCTTTGTCTAATGCAGCTACTAAAGAAGTGAATTCTGAATTACGTGATGCAATACCCGCAATACTATTGTCTTGTGGAGTTATGTTGTCATCATTGTCTGAGCATGAAAACATCATCACACTTGTAGTGATGATTAAAGTTAATTTGATTAATTTTGTCATGTTTTTCATAATAATGGATTTAGTGTTTAACTATTGTTTTTTTTTGTTAAACAAATATAAGTGCATTTTGTTTAACTTTTTAAAAAAATAGTTAAACTTTAACCTTTTTTAGAACTTGTTTAATAAAAAAAAATAAAAATGAATATTTTAATCATAAATAATAAACAAATGTTAAATAAGTATTTCTTTTCTCTAATATTCCTATTTAATTTAAGTATCTTTTTTGCTCAAGAGAAAATAAATCAATTTGACTCTAATGGTAATCGTGATGGACTTTGGAAAGGTACTTATGAAAAATCTAAGAGACTTAGATATCAGGGTGTTTTTAAAAATGGAAAAGAATTAGGTGTATTTAAATATTTTGATGATACAAAGGCAGGTTCTTTAATTGCAATTAGAGATTTTTCAAAAGGTGACGGAAGTTGCTATACTATATTTTATGATCAAAAAAATAATGTAGTTAGTGAAGGGACTTTAGTAAATAAATTACCTGAAAAAATTTGGAAGTATTATCATTTTGAAAGTTCCGATATTATGTCGCTTGAAAATTATAAAGATGGAAAGCTTAACGGAATAAAAAAGGTGTTTTATAAGAATAATGTTTTAGCAGAGCAATCAAATTATAAAGATGGAGTTTTAGATGGTAAGTATGTTAAATATGCAGAAAATGGTAAATTAATCGAAGAATCTAATTATGATAATGGAGATTTACATGGTAAGGCAATTTTTTATGACGGAGAAGGCAATTTGATTTTGAAAGGTCAGTATAAAAAAGGGAAAAGAACTGGAATTTGGGAAACATATGAAAACGGAAAATTAATCAGTACTGAAAATGCTTCTAAACCAAATAGTAAGACTTTTAAATATATTAAAAACAAAAAAGGACAAATAGTTCCATCCGAATTAAAAGAAAAGAAATAAAGCATACAAAATATATAATGAAAAGAGTAGTAGTAGGACTTTCTGGAGGTGTAGATTCTAGTGTTGCAGCATATTTATTGCAAGAACAAGGTTATGAAGTTATAGGCCTTTTTATGAAAAATTGGCACGATGATTCGGTTACTATTTCAAACGAATGTCCTTGGTTAGAAGATAGTAATGATGCTTTATTAGTGGCTGAGAAGTTAGGGATTCCTTTTCAAACAGTTGATTTATCAGAACAATATCAAGAAAAAATTGTCGATTATATGTTCAAGGAATATGAGCAAGGTAGAACACCAAACCCTGATGTTTTATGTAATCGAGAAATTAAGTTTGATGTCTTTATGAAAATTGCAGAATCTCTGGGTGCCGATTATGTTGCAACAGGACATTATTGCCGTAAAGGTTCAATTAATAAAGAAGGAAATGAAATTTTTCAATTATTAGCAGGAAAAGACGGTAATAAAGATCAATCTTATTTTCTTTGTCAACTATCACAAGAACAATTATCCAAAGCTTTGTTTCCAATAGGTGAACTAACAAAACCTGAAGTTAGAGAAATTGCTACTAAATTAGATTTAATAACTGCAGAAAAAAAAGATTCACAAGGACTTTGCTTTATTGGTAAAGTAAGATTACCAGAGTTTTTACAGCAAAAATTACAGCCGAAAGAAGGTGTTATAATTGATATTCCTGCAGAAGCAGCAGTTTTTTCAGAAGAAAAGCCTAAATTCAATTCCTTTGAAGAAGAACTTAAATTTGAATCTAGAAAAATTGACTATTTAAAAGTTTCAGGAAAAGTAATGGCTAAGCATCAAGGCGCACATTATTTTACAAAAGGACAACGTAAAGGTTTAAATGTTGGAGGTACTAAAGAAGGTCTTTATGTTATTGAAACAGATGTAGATAAAAACATCATTTATACTGGCCAAGGTCCAAATCATCCGGGCTTATTTAAAAATACGCTTTTTATAAAAAATGATGAAGTACATTGGATTCGTGAAGATTTAGCAATGAAAAATGGTGAATCAAGAAGAGTAATGGCTCGTATTCGTTATAGACAACCTTTGCAGCAAGCTACTCTATATCAATGTGTTAATGGAATGTATGTTCGTTTTAATGAACCACAATCAGCAATTACTGAAGGACAATTTGTGGCCTGGCAAGAAGGAGATGAGGTTTTAGGGAGTGGTGTAATATCTTAAGTATAATTTATGAATTTTGTTTTTATCATTTCTGGTTTATTACTTTTAATTCTAGGAGGTAATTGGTTATTAAAATCTGCAGTTGGTATTTCCATGCGATTAAATATTTCCAAAATTATAGTTGGTCTAACAGTTGTTTCTTTTGCTACATCTGCACCCGAAATGATAGTAAGTATTCAAGCTGCACTTTCTGGTTTCCCAGATATTGCCATTGGTAATGTTGTAGGTTCTAATATAGGTAATATTGGGTTGGTTTTAGGAACAATATTACTTATAAATGCTGTTCAAGTTGATAATAGTTTTTATGTGACCGACTGGCCAGTAAAAATGTTTGCTTCAACTCTTTTATTTGTTTTTTTAATTATAGATGGTATTTTAAGTAGACTAGAAGGTATTATTTTTATTGTCATTTTGATAGCATTTTTAATTTTTTTAATTCGAAAAAATAAAACTACACAAATTCAAATAGAGGAAGTTAAAGAAACACAAATATCAATAATTTCAATCGGACTTTTTTTAATTTTAGGAGGTGTTTGTTTATGGGCTGGTTCAGAATTATTAGTTAAAGGAGCTGTTAATTTAGCCGAAAGCTTAGGTGTAAGTAAAAGAATAATTGCAATAACGGTGGTGTCAATTGGTACAAGTGTTCCAGAATTAGCTTCTTCGATTATTGCAAGTATTAAAAAAGAAAATGATATCTCTGTTGGGAATATCATTGGTTCTAATATTTTTAATATTTTAAGTGTCTTAGGAGTAACGGCAATTATAAAGCCTATTGAACATGTAGATATTCAAATTATCCAACAAGATATATATTGGATGCTAGGTTTTGCTTTTTTTCTTTTACCAATGGTACTTTTGCCTAAAAGAGGAAACCTAAGTTTTAAAGAGGGTGTATTGCTTTTAGTATCTTATGGGGCATTCTTGTATTTTACAATTATATAATCGTCCTCTTTTAATTTAATAACATTTGTTTCTAATTATAAAATAAAAAAAAGGAAACTACTTTTACTATATTTCTTTGAGTTCTTTTTATTATAATTTGTGAAATTATTTCTAATAATAGTATCTTGCGATGTAAATCAATGAAGCAATAGAATGAATTCAATTACTCAATTATTTAATATAAAATATCCAATAGTTCAAGGTGGAATGATTTGGAATTCAGGATATAAATTAGCAAGTGCAGTTAGTAATGCTGGAGGACTCGGATTAATAGGAGCTGGTTCTATGTATCCAGAAGTTCTTAGAGAGCATATACAAAAATGTAAAAAAGCAACTCAAAAACCTTTTGGTGTTAATGTTCCTATGCTTTATCCAAATATTGAGGAAATTATGCAAATTCTAGTAGAAGAAAGAGTGAAAATTGTATTTACTTCTGCCGGAAATCCAAAAACATGGACACCTTTCCTAAAAGAAAACGGAATAACTGTTGTGCATGTGGTAAGCAGTACAAAATTCGCTTTAAAAGCTCAAGATGCTGGAGTTGATGCAATAGTGGCAGAAGGTTTTGAAGCTGGTGGTCATAACGGTAGGGATGAAACTACTACATTAACTTTAATTCCTATGGTAAGGGAGGAAATTACAATTCCACTAATTGCCGCTGGTGGTATAGCTACTGGCAAGGGTATGCTTGCTGCTATGACATTAGGAGCAGACGGTGTTCAAATGGGAAGTCGTTTTGCCGCTTCTACAGAGTCTAGTGCTCATGATAATTTCAAGAAAACAATAGTTGAAGTAAATGAGGGTGATACAATGCTAACTTTGAAAGAATTAGCTCCCGTTCGTTTAATTAAGAATAAATTTTTCAACGATTTACAAGAGTTATACACTAAATGTCCTTCTACTGAGGAAATAAAACAATTATTGGGAAGAGCAAGAGCTAAAAAAGGTATGTTTGAAGGAGATTTAGAAGATGGAGAATTAGAAATTGGTCAAATTGCAGGATTAATTCATGATATCTTACCTGTGGAAACAATTGTGAATAATGTTATTACAGAATTTAATCTGGCTAAAGCAGAAATGACTAAATTTGAATTTTAAAATTATAAGATGAAAAGTATAAAATATTTATTTCTGTTTTTATTTCTATCGTATAGTGTTACTCAAGCACAACAATATAGATTTAAAACTACAGGTTTTATGGTTTCCGAAAAAACGCGATTTGGAGAATGGGGTGTTTGGTCTAAATTTCAGAAATCAGAAATGATTGTTGTTTTAGACGCTGATAAGGATAGAATTGTCGTTTATTCAGAAGCACTACAATTATATAATATTGTGAAGTACTTTGATAAGCAAGACACAAAAGAAGGAAATGTAGTTTCGTTTTTATGTATAGATAATTCAGGTATTGAGTGTGATGTTTCAATTTTTACAAGAAAAGATAAAAATAATTTAAAGCAACTATATATATATTATGACAATAAACTTATTGTATATAATATGTATTTGATGAGCGATAAGAAAAATGATAAAAAAGGAGCTAAATAGCTCCTTTTTTATTTCTAATTTTGTGTAATAAATTAATAAAATGAAAAAAATAGTTGTATTATTTCTTTTGGTAAGTTTTTTCAATGGTTTTGCCCAACAAAAGCCCAAATTAGTCATCGGAATCGTAGTTGACCAAATGAAAACAGAGTACTTATATCGTTTTTCTGAAGATTTTTCTGAAAATGGATTCAAGAGGTTAATTAATAATGGTTACACTTTTCAAAACACTCATTATAATTACATGCCTACTTATACAGGACCAGGTCATGCATCAATTTACACAGGAACAACCCCTGCTATCCATGGAATTGTAGGAAACGAATGGTTTAATAGAAGTTCACAAACTGAAATGTATTGTACAGATGATGAAAGTACTGTAACTATAGGAGATGGAACAGAAAGTGAAGGGAAAATGTCGCCTAAAAATTTACAATCAACAACTATTACAGATGAACTTAAATTAGCTACAAACTTTAAAAGTAAAGTTATTGGAATCAGTTTAAAAGATAGAGGAGCTATCTTACCTGCGGGTCATTTTGCTGATTGGGCTTTTTGGTATTCTAAAACAGGTGCTTTTATTTCGAGCTCTTTCTATGGTAATGAATTGCCTGAATGGGCAACAACATTTAATAATGAAAAGAACTTTTTAAAGTATTTAGAGTATGATTGGACTTTGCTTAAAGATAAAAACGTTTATAACGAAAGTTTGAATGATAATAATCCTTATGAAGGCAAGTTGTATAAAAAAACACCATTTTTTCCATATAACATGAAAGATATGTATGCAAATAATGATGCGGGTGTTTTAAGGTCAACTCCTTTTGGAAACAATTTAATTTTAGATTTTGCTAAAAGAGCTATTGAAAATGAAAATTTAGGTAAAGATGAAGTTACAGATTTTCTAACTTTAAGCTTCTCATCAACTGATTATATTGGGCATATTCTTGGGCCAAGATCAATTGAATTGCAAGATACTTATTTGCGTTTAGACGAATCAATAGCTGATTTTTTAAATTATTTAGACAAAACAGTTGGGAAAGATAATTACTTGTTATTCTTAACGGCAGATCATGCAGGTGCTGAAAATGTAACGTATTTAAAAGATAATAAATATGATGTTACGAATATAAATACTTATTCATTTAGAAAAGAGTTAAGCGATTTTTCAGTAAAGACTTTTGGTGTTGATGTAGTGAAGAACTATTCCAATTTTAATTTGTTTTTCGATAGAGATTCTATGGCTAAGAAGAGTCTGAAATTAGAAGCGGTTAAGGAAACTTTCAAAACATTTTTATATACTCAAAAATTCATAAAACGTGTTTATACAGAAGAAGAAGTTTTAGCTTCATCTGGAGCTGATTTCTATTTGAATTTCATTGCGAAAGGATATGACCCAGTTCAAAACGGAGATATAGTTATTTTAGAAAAACCGGGTTATATTGAATATTCTGCAACAGGAACTTCGCATGGAACACCTTATACTTATGATACTCATGTGCCGCTAATTTTTTACGGTAACGGAATTAAAAAAGGGGAATCTTTTGATAAAAAAGACATTACACAAATTGCTCCAACTTTATCTCAGCTTTTAAAAATTACATATCCAAACGGAACGGAAGCAATATTACTTGAAGAGATTTTGAAAAAGTAAATAAAAAAAAGCCCTTAAAAATTAATTTAAGGGCTTTTTCTTAACTAAAACTAAACGGGGATTTCGACATTATTTGAGATATCTATTTCAATTTGATTTCGTAGAATATCTTCAAATGTTTCTCTTTGTCTAATTAAATGGGCTTCATTATTTATCCAAAGTACTTCAGCTGGTTTTACTCTAGAATTATAATTAGATGCCATAGAGTAGCAATATGCTCCAGCGTTTCTAAAACAAAGAATATCACCTTCGTGAATTTCGTTTATTCTTCTATTTGTAGCAAAGGTATCGGTTTCACATATGTAACCTACAACCGTATAAAAACGTTCTTTACCTTTCGGATTAGATATGTTGTCAATATGATGTTGTGCTCCATATAACATAGGACGAATCAAATGATTAAACCCTGAGTTTATTCCTGCAAAAACTGTTGACGTTGTTTGTTTTACTACATTTACATTAGCTAAAAAAACACCAGCTTCGCTTACTAAAAATTTCCCAGGCTCAAAGGCTAAAGTAAGTTTATTTCCATATTCTTTCTCAAAATCTAAAAAGCGTTTAGTTAGTTTTTTTCCAAACTCTTCCACATTTGTTTCAATATCACCCTTTTTATAAGGAACTTTAAAACCGCTTCCAAAATCAATAAATTCTAAGTTTTTAAAGTTTTTAGCGGCCTCAAATAGTATTTCGGCCGCATATAAAAACACTTCAATATCCAAAATATCAGAACCCGTATGCATGTGAATTCCGTTGATATGCATATTTGTATTTTCTACTATTCTTAATAAATGAGGCATTTGATGAATAGAAATTCCAAATTTACTATCAATATGACCTACAGATATATTTGCATTACCACCTGCCATTACATGTGGATTTATTCTAATACAAACTGGAATATTGGGATTGTTTGTTCCAAATTGCTCTAAAATAGAAAGATTGTCAATGTTTATTTGAACACCTAATTTAGCAACGTGTTCTATTTCTTGAAGTGAAACACCATTAGGAGTGAAAATTATTTCATGTGGTTCAAAACCAGCATGTAAACCTAATTGTACTTCTTCAATTGAAACAGTATCCAATCCTGAACCTAGCTTCTTCATTATTTTTAAAATAGAAATATTAGAAAGTGCTTTCACCGCATAATATATCTTAAATTTTTCAACTTTTTCAAAAGCCTTTATTAGTCTGTAGTACTGATTTTCTATCTTCTTTCCATTATATACATAAAGAGGACTTCCAAATTGGTTTGTTAATTGGTTTAAAATTTCATTATTCATTATTATTTATTTTTTTGACAAAATTAGTTTTTAATAATTCCAATTTGCAAAATAATAACAAAAAATAACAATTTATAACAAAATGTTATATATTAAACATTATCAATTAATTGTTATAAAGTATTAGTATAATAACAAAACTCTCATTTCAAATAAAATTAAAATTGTTAGCCAAATAGAAATTAGTTTGTTATTTTTGTGTCACTTTTTAATAAAGATAAACGTATTACAATTATGAATTTACACGAATACCAAGGTAAAGAAATATTAGCAAGCTATGGAGTTCGCATTCAAAGAGGACATGTAGCTAACAATGCTGAAGAAGCGGTTGCTAAAGCAAAATTGTTAACTGAAGAAACTGGAACAGGGTGGCACGTAATTAAAGCTCAAGTTCACGCAGGTGGAAGAGGAAAAGGTGGTGGAGTTAAATTGGCTAAAAATTTAGACCAAGTTGCTGAAATTACTGGCCAAATTATTGGAATGGATTTAGTAACTCCTCAAACTTCTGCGGCTGGTAAAAGAGTGCACATGGTTTTGGTTGCTGAAGATGTTTATTACCCAGGTGAAAGCGAAACTTCTGAATTTTATATGTCAGTTCTTTTAAATAGAGCTACAGGTAGAAATATGATTATGTATTCTACTGAAGGTGGGATGGATATTGAAGAAGTTGCTGAGCACACTCCACATTTAATTTTTACAGAAGAAATTGATCCTGCTGTTGGATTACAAGGTTTTCAAGCAAGGAGAATTGCATTTAACTTAGGTTTAAGTGGTAATGCATTTAAAGAAATGACAAAATTTGTAGTTTCATTATATAACGCATACATTGGTTCTGATGCATCTATGTTTGAAATTAATCCAGTATTAAAAACATCAGACGATAAAATTATGGCAGTTGATGCTAAAGTTAATATTGACGATAATGCGTTATATAGACAAGCTCCGATTGCTGAGATGAGAGATATAAGAGAAGAGAATCCTATTGAAGTTGAAGCTAAAGAAGTTGGTTTAAACTATGTAGATCTTGATGGAACTGTTGGTTGTATGGTAAATGGTGCAGGTCTTGCAATGGCAACTATGGATTTAATTAAGTATGCAGGTTTTGAACCAGCAAACTTCTTAGACGTAGGAGGAACTGCAGATGCTAAACGTGTTGAAACTGCTTTTCGTATTATTTTGAAAGATCCTAACGTAAAAGCAATTTTGATTAATATTTTTGGTGGTATCGTAAGATGTGACCGTGTTGCTCAAGGTGTTGTTGATGCTTACAAAAACATGGGAGATGCTATAAAAGTGCCAATTATTGTTCGTTTACAAGGAACAAATGCAGAAATTGCAAAAGAATTAATTGATAATTCTGGAATGCCAATTTTATCAGCTGTTCAATTCCAAGAAGCTGCAGATCAAGTTAAAGCTGCATTATCTTAATTAGATAATTCAATATAAATAAAAAAACTCCTAAGATTTCTTAGGAGTTTTTTTGTTCATTTTTTAAAATAAAAAAGCTCTGTTTTAAACAGAGCTTAGTTTTGTAAGATTTAGTAGTATGTATTAGATAACTTTTACGTTTACTGCATTTAATCCTTTTTTACCTTCTTGTAAATCAAATTCTACTTCATCACCTTCACGGATCTCATCAATTGTTCCAGAGATGTGTACGAAATGTTCTTTGTTTGTTCCTTCTTCAATAATGAAACCAAAACCTTTTGATTCATTAAAGAATTTTACTGTACCTTTATTCATTTTAATAATTTAATGTAATTTCAACAAATGTAGTGTTTATTATTTAATTTGCTATTTTTTTAAAGCTTTTTTTATAAAAATGCTAAAAATAACTTTTGGTGTTTGATTTTTTTTAATTAAGATTTTTGCTCCTTATTAAAATAAACTAAGTAATAATACATTTGTTTTTCTTCATCCCATCCTTTTTCTACAAACTTTTCTGCACTATCTGAGTTTACAAAATCCAATTTAATTTGAACATTTGTATCAAGAATGATTGTGTTTTTAATTTTTCTTCTAATATCGGAAACAGCATTGTTTGCAATTGGAAAGTTGGTAACATCTTCAATACTGTATTTTTCTCCCTTATCAACTTTATAGTTTTTAAATTCAGGAATAAACTCAGGATTTTCCATTACCTCATTTAAGAAATTAGTCTCTTCAAAAGAATCGTTTTTTGCAAAATGATTGATGGCTCTATTCATAAACAAAACTTCTTGTTGCTTATCTTCTGCTGGTAAAACGACTTCTTTGGCAAAGTCTTGGCAAAATTTCAAATATTTCTTAGTCATGAAATTTTCATCCTGAAAAGCATCTACAGATAAGAAGTGTTCTAACCAATAACGCGCATCATAACGATTGCTATCTACAGTTAAAATTTTGTAACCTTCTTCTTTTTTGTGATTGAAAATGATACAACCTTTATCTAACTTATTTAAATTGATACCCTGTTGTAATATCATTTCCAAGTTAGTTTCCTTTTCTTCAAATTGTAAAAAATCAGTTTTTATTTCACTTTTAAAAACGCCAATTGCATCTACTACATTATTGTCTATAGATACATTTGTGAAATAAGTTACATAAACTTCACCATTTTTAATATGTGGATGATTTGATTGTTCGAATAAGTGCTTTGTTATTTTTTTAGATACATTGTGAATTTCGTTTGGGTTATTGAAAACTTCTGTAGCAAAATTATACATGTCATTATATTCTAAATCCACTTCATGAGCAAATTGAAAATAATTTTCTTCTTTGTCTCTAAAAGGTTTAAAGAAGTATTCTTTTAACAATGGCATTATTTCATCATTTAAACCATAAGGTTGTTCAGACAAGAATAAAGCTTCATTTCTACTTTTGTTTCCAACTCTATGTATAGAAAGGTTTTCTATGTGCGTATTGAATAAGTTTATCATTTTTTAAAAAGTTTATTTGTTTATAAGGTTAAAAGTTTAAATGGTTTTGTGTTTTAAAGTATCAATCGCTTTTAAACTAATAACCAAAAACCTTTTAAACAATATTTTAATTCCAATTTTCTTCAAATCCAAAGTCATCAAAACTGTCGTCTCCTTCAAACATATCAAAATCTTCATCATCTTCATTTAAATCACCTTCTTCTGCTTCAAATTTTTTATCTGGAGCTTCATCGGGTAATTCACCATGAGAAAAAAGTAATGTCGGATATGTTTCTCCTTGCTCTTTTTCTTCAATAGCAGCCAATTCTACTAAGAATGTCCACATATTAAAGAAATCATAAACATAAATTATTTTTGATTGATATTTATCTAAGTTGTCCTCTAATATAAAATTATTCATAATGAGCATTTCTCCTGGAACATCGCCAGTATCAAATAATGGAATTTCATCTTCTTGGTTCCATTCATCATCGCAAGTATAAAAGGATGCCATTTCAGAACCATCAAATCCAAAGGCATTAACAATAACATTATGTAAATCTTCTAAAGTTGCTTCTTTTTCTATAGCAATATCTCTAAAAATGTCTTCTTTTGCATCGAGTATAACTCTAAATTTATATATCATTTTTTTGAAATTTTAGGAACAGCAAAAGTAATTATTAATTATGAGTTATAAATTATGAATTGCACATTTTTAATAAATATTCAATTCATCTTGTTTTTTCGACAGTTGAGTAAAAGTAAATTTAAATTGATGTTGATATGTTGCACTTTTGAATCATCAAATAACAATAAAAGTATATTATTATGACAAAAATTATCACACTTATCGTATTCTTTGTGGCTTCTGTAGTTTCGGCTCAAAGTAATTTTGAAAAAAGCATGCAAGATGCTTTAACAACATGGAAAAATGGAAATTCAAAAGAAGCTATAACAAAATTTGAACGTATTGCTTCCATAGAAAAAGAGAATATTTTACCTAATTATTATATTTCTTTAATATATACATTGGAGGCTTTTAGAACAAAAGATAGAGATGAAATGAAATTAAAGATTGAGAAAGCTCAAATTGCTCAAGATGAAATGAATAATTTGATGCCAAATGATCCAGAAGTTTTAGTACTACAGGCTATGATTCATACTGCATGGATTGTTTATGATCCAATGTTAAATGGTAGGCAATTGTCATCAGTTGTTTTAAATATTTATAAAATGGCTGAATCTATTTCTCCAAATAATCCAAGAGTTGTATTGAATAAGGCTGAATTTGAAATTGGTATGGCACAATATTTTGGACAAGATACTAAACCCATGTGCGAACAAATTACTAAATCGATTGAACTTTTTGCTACCTTTAAAGCAGAAAGCCCTTTACATCCAAATTGGGGATTAGATAAAGCTAAAGAAGCACTACAAAATTGTAATTAATTATGAATAGAGTAAAAAGAGAAATACTAAAAGCGATTTTGGTTGGGATAATAATTTTTATTGTACTTCAGCTAATTAATATAATAATTAGTCAGAAAACACCAACTTTAAACTCTTTAAAATGGAATTTACTATATGCTTTAATGTATAGTATGGTTTTGTATTTTGCTAATGCAATTATCTTTATTTTGTTAGATAAGTTTTTCGAAAAAAACAGATTTCATTTAAGACGTTTAATTATTGGCTTTTTAGCTTCTTTTGTTATTTCAGGATTTGCAATTTTTTTTCTTAGAATAGTTGAGGATGTGTTTATTGAAAAAAGAACTTTTGCAGTATTTTTAAAAAATGAAACACCGTCAAATTATATAACAGCAATGGTTATTACTGTAATTGTTTCGTTATTAATTCATTTAATTTACTTTTATAAAGCATTTCAAGAAAATAGAGTAAAACAAGAAAAAATAATCGCTGGTAATGCTTCGGCACAATTTGAAAGTTTAAAGAATCAATTAGATCCTCACTTTTTATTTAATAGCTTAAACGTTTTAAGCTCATTAATTGAGGAAAACCCAGAAAATGCTCAGAAATTTACAACTTCATTGTCTAAAATTTATAGATACGTTTTAGAACAAAAAGATAAAGAACTTGTCTCATTGGCAGAAGAATTACAATTTGCTAAGACTTATATGAATCTTTTAAAAATGCGATTTGAAAGCAGTATTACTTTTGAGTTGCCTGAAGGTTTCGAAAACGAAGAAGCTAAAGTTATACCACTTGCTTTGCAATTATTATTAGAAAATACAATTAAACATAATGTAGTTAGTGAATATAAACCATTACATATTAAAATCTTAGTTTTTGAAAATCAACTTATAGTTGAAAATAACTTGCAAAAAAAAGATACTTTAATGAATAGAAAGGGTGTTGGTTTGCAAAATATAGTTGACCGATATTTAATATTAACAACAAGAAAAGTAGTAATTGAAGAAACTGAAAATATATTCAGAATTAAATTACCAATTCTTACAAAACAAATTAATATCATGGAAACATCAAATAATTATACAAAAGAAAATGCTTATTATAGAGCTACAAAAAGAGTAAATGAGTTAAAGGAGTTTTATTCTAATTTAATATCGTATTGTATTGTAATTCCTTTTTTAATATTTATAAATTATAAAACTACTAGCTTTCAATGGTTTTGGTTTCCAATGCTTGGTTGGGGTATGGGATTGGCTTTTCATTCATTTGCTGTATTTGGATATGGTAAGTCTTGGGAAGAAAAGAAAATTCAAGAGTTTTTAAAAGAAAATGATAATATGCAAAACTGGAAATAAGATGAAAAATAATATAAATGAACAAGAGAGATACGATATAGCAGTAAAAAGAGTGAAGAAAATTAAAGCTTTTTATTCTCATGCTACGGTTTATGTTGTAATAAACATAATGATAATAATAATGAATATACAAAACCTAAAACCTGGAGAAAGTTATTTTCAATGGCAGAACTTTACAACATTATTCTTTTGGGGAATAGGTTTACTTGCACATGGGGCATCTGTTTTTGTTCCTGATTTTATTCTAGGTAGAGATTGGGAGGAACGTAAAATTCAAGAGTTTATGGAAAAAGAACGTCAAAAAAATAGATGGGAGTAAATTTTAATAATCAAACTTATAAAGTACAAATGAACATTATTATTATAGAGGACGAAAAGCCAGCAGCGAGATTATTACAACGTAAGTTAGAAAAATTGAATTATGTTGTTAAAGCCTTATTGCATTCTGTTGAAGAGTCTGTTAACTGGTTTGAAAACAATGTACATCCAGATTTGATTTTTTTAGACATACAATTGTCTGATGGTTTGTCGTTTGAGATATTTGATAAAATAGATATTAAAAGTCCAATTATCTTTACAACAGCTTACGATGAATATGCATTGAGAGCATTTAAACTAAATAGTATAGATTATTTATTAAAGCCAATAGAAGAAGAAGAACTTGAAACTGCTATTAATAAGTTTCAGAATCAATTTCAAAAAAATGCAGTTTCAAGTTTAGATTTTGAAGCTATAAAAAGAATGTTGGTAAATCCCGTTCAGAAAGAATATAAGAATCGTTTTTCAGTAAAAATAGGCAACCAAATAAAAGTTATCTCTGTTGAAGAAATAGAATGTTTTTTTAGTGAAAATAAAGGAACTTATATTCATACAATTGATAATAGAGATTATCTTTTAGATTGTAGTTTAGAACAATTAGAAACTGAACTCAACCCAGATTTGTTTTATAGAATTAGTCGAAAGTTTATTATCCCTTTACAATCTATCAAAGAAATTCAAGTGTATACTAATTCTCGCTTAAAAGTAATTTTACCCACTTATAAAGAAGATGAAGTTATTGTTTCTAGAGAAAAAGTTTCAGATTTTAAATCTTGGATTGGTTAGTGTATATATGTTTTTCTAAATCCTATTAAAAGTACTATTAAAATAGAATATAGAATTAAAAAAGGTATAACATAATTAATTAAACCAATTGATAACATTACTGCAATAATTAATAATTGAAATCCTAATCCATAAAGTGATAAAATTGTCATAAACCAATTAGGGAAAGCTTTAGCCTTATATGCAGTTGAATCTAATGTATGAATTATTTTGTCAAAACCACCATAAACTAGGGTGTAAATTGCAAATAAAATGTTGACAAGTTTTTGCTCTTCACCGGGTAAAGCTTTTGGAGTTTTGTATTCAAATATTTTGCTTGTGGTGTCTCCACCAATACTTTTATTTCTTAAAATTACATAGTAATAATTATATAATGTGCCTTGGAGTTGAATACAAAAAAAAGCAAGTAACATCATCCAAAGTGGAATGTTTGTTACCTTCCAAATTGCTAGTAAAAAGAAGAAATTTAAAAAAATATCAAAAATACTATCCAAATAACGTCCTGAATAAGAAGGTGTTTTTTTTAAACGTGCTAATTCTCCATCAGCAGCATCAATTCCAGACTTCAAGAGAATGAAAAATGCAGCAAATAAAAAATATTGATTCAATATACAATAAACAGCGATTAATCCAGAAACCCCAAATAATAATGTAACGTGAATAGGAGAGAAGCTTGTATCTTTTAGTTGATTGGCTAAAAATCGACCAAAACCTCTTCCGTAATCTGATAAATCTAAAAATTTATCTTTTGAATTTAATTTTGACATTATATTTTAATCAAAATTATGCGACAATATAGTCAGTTGTAATTTATTTGCTTAATCTATGTAATGTAAATACCATTGCGCTTAATAATACAAAAGCAACTAATTGATGTGCTAAACCAAGCCAAAGTGGAACATGAAATAGTAATGTAAATATCCCTAATGCAAATTGAATTATAACTATAATTAATAACGAATAAACTCCTTTTTGTTGCAATGTGTTTAAAGTGTATTTTTTGCTTTTAAAGTATAATAGAAACATCATAGCGACTACAACATAAGCAAATGTTCTATGTATAAACTGAACTCCGCTTTTCCCTTCTGTAAAGTTTTTCAAGAATGAAGTTTGTTCAATAAAAACACTATCGTGAATGAATTGTCCGTCGCTCATTAATGGCCAATGGTTATGAATTAAGCCTGCGTTTAGTCCAGCTACAAATCCGCCATATATAATTTGAATAATTAAAATTACCAATGCTATTCTGGCAATAGATCGAAGAGAGGTTATTACCTGATTTTTGTTTGGATAAATTAAGTCTAAAGCTACCCATAATGTATATGCAAAAGTAATGAAAGCAAAAGTTAAATGAAGAGCTAAGCGAAAATGACTTACATCTGGATTATCAATTAATCCACTTTTTACCATGAACCAACCTAAAAAACCTTGAAAACCACCCATAAATAATAAAACAATACATTTTTTTATGGTTTCAGTATCTAATCTTTTTTTAACTAGGAAATATACAAACGGAATAATAAAAACCAATCCAATAATTCGACCTATAAAACGATGGAACCATTCCCAAAAGTAAATGAATTTATAATCAGATAAAGTAAAATCATTATGAATATTAATTTTTTGGTATTCAGGAAATTTCTTGTATTCTTCAAATGCATCAACCCATTTATCTTCTGTTAAAGGAGGAAATGTATCGGTAACTAAATGCCAATCGGTCATTGAAAGACCAGAATTAGTAAGCCTTGTAATTCCACCAACCATTACCATAATGAATAATAATATACATCCTGATAATAACCAAATTATAACTGATTTGTTATTTTTCATTGTTCTTTTTTACAAAAATAATTCTATTATTATTAACTTTTAATCTAACATTTGTTAAATGAAAAGTTAAACTCTTTTCAGGCCCATTTTTTCTGCTTTTTTCATAACAAAATCAAATGCTGCGTCATATTCGTTAGCTATTTCTCCCTCTAATATTGCTTCTTTAACTGCTTCCTTTAACATTCCAATTTCTCGAGATGGTTTTAGGTTGAAAAGTGTCATAATTTCTTCTCCTGAAATTGGAGGTTGAAATTGTCTAACATGATCTCGCTCCTCTACTTCTATAATTTTTTGTCTAACAATATCAAAGTTCTTATGGTATTTTTTAAATTTATGAGGATTTTTTGTTGTTATGTCAGCTTCACAAAGTGTCATTAAATTATCTACATCTTCTCCTGCATCGAACACCAAACGTCGAACGGCACTGTCTGTAACGATGTCTTGAGCTAATACAATAGGTCGAGAGCTCATAATGACCATTTTTTGTACAAATTTCATTTTTTGATTTAATGGCATGTGCAAACGTTGGAAAATTTTTTTCACCATTTTCCCTCCTAAATACTCGTGACCATGGAAAGTCCATCCTTGTTTTTTGCTGAATCTTTTTGTGGGTGCTTTTCCAATATCGTGTAAAAGTGCTGCCCATCTTAACCAAACATCATCAGTGTTTGGACAAATATTATCTACGACTTCTAAACTGTGGTAAAAATTATTTTTGTGAGTATGTCCTTCAATTTCTTCTACCTGATTTAAAGCTGTTAATTCTGGTAAAATGATGTCTAAAAGTCCAGTTTTGTATAATAATAAAAAGCCAATAGAAGGTTTTGGCGTTTCTAAAATTTTATTCAGTTCGTCTACAATTCGCTCTCCAGAAATAATTTTCAATCGATCTTTATTTTCCGTAATTGCTTTTAAAGATTGTGGTTCAATTTCAAAATTTAGTTGAGTTGCAAATCGTATTGCGCGCATCATTCTTAAAGGATCATCAGAGTATGTAATGTCTGGGTCTAATGGTGTTTTTATAGTTTTGTTGTTCAAAGCTTCAATTCCGTCAAAAGGGTCAACTAAATCGCCATAATTTGTAGAGTTCAAAGAAAAAGCCATTGCATTTATGGTGAAATCTCTACGATCTTGATCGTCTTTTAAAGTTCCGTTTTCAACTATAGGATTTCTACTGTCTAATTGATAACTTTCTTTACGCGCTCCAACGAATTCAATATCAATTTCTTTATAACGCAACATTGCAGTTCCATAGTTTTTAAAAACTTGAACTTTTGGTTTGTTGGGTAATAATTCAGATACTTTTAAAGCCAATTCAATTCCACTGCCAACTGCAACAATGTCTATATCTTTTTTAAAATCACGCTCTAATATATGATCTCTAACAAATCCGCCTATAACATAACAATCAAGGTTCAACTCTTTACCAGCTTGTGATATGATTTCAAATATAGGATTTGTAAGTGCTTTTGTGTAATTCATATTTCAATTTGAAAATTTGAAAAATATTAAATTTGAAAAGCAATTTTTATACTTTCAAACCCTTTTTCAAATTAATTACTTGCGAATAATCTTCACTTGGCTATCTAAAGATAACTTTATTATTGTTGAAGGATTTTTGCAAACTTTGTCTTGGTACAAATTTACTACATAGTCTACACCTTTTAAAATTTCAGGACTAATTTCTTTAAAAGTTTTTGGAGTAAACATTCCTGCCAGGTTTGCCGAAGTTGAAACTAAAGGCCTTTTCATTCTTTCCATTAGTTTATAGCAAAAAGGTTCTTTTACAATTCGTATAGCAAGAGTATTATCTTCTGCAATAATGTTTTTAGCTACATGTTTAGGGTTGTCTAATATTAAAGTGGTTGGCTTTTCAGATAAATCTAAAATGTCCCAAGCTACTTCAGGAATTTTAGGAAATACAGTGTAAACCATTTTTTCGCCATTCATTAAGCAAATCATGCTCTTGCTTTCTTTACGTTGTTTTAAAGCATAGACTTTTGCAACTGCTTCTTCGTTTGATGCATCACAACCTATTCCCCAAACAGTATCTGTAGGGTAGAGGATGATTCCTCCGTTTTTTATTACTTCGTAGGCATTGTGTACTTCTGTATTGATGTCCATAAAATTTATATTATATACAAAGGTATTTAAACTTTATAAAATCATTTTGATTAAAAATTAAAAGTTGTTAAAATAATTCTATTTTTGTTTTAAATTATACATTTCTTATGAGGTTAATTCAGATTACAGTTTCAAAAGGTTGGCGTGGTCACGAACAAAAAATTATTTATTTATATGAAGCTTTTAAAGATTATGGATATGTAGAAGACCAATGGATTGTATGTCCAGATAATTCAGAAACATATAGAATTGCAATTGAAAAAGGCATGCAGGTTATTCCTTTGAACCCCAAATCTGAGTATGATTTAAAGTTTGCAAAACAATTATCTAAAATTGCAAAAGATAAAAAAGCTGACATTGTTTTTATACATAATAGTGAATCTCACACATTAGCAGTTTTATCTTCACTTTTTTATGGTTTAAAGTTGCCATTAGTTTTATGTAGAACCCTAATTAAAAGAGTCGATACAAACTTTTTAAGAAAGTGGAAGTATAATTATAGTGGAATTAAAAAAATAATTTGTGTATCTTATCCAGTAGTTGATGTTTTAAAGTTTGCTGTTAAAGACCATAGTAAGTTATGTGTTGTTGGAAGTGTTACGGATATACATAAGTTCAACAAGTCTGAGAAAACAGGAATGCTACATAAAGAATTTAATATCCCAGAAGATTATATGATAATTGGGAATATTGCTGCATTTACGGGGTTTAAAGATCATAAAACTTGGGTCAATACTGTTGCGGAGTTAGTTAAACGTAATAATGTTAAAGCAAAATATGTTTTAGTTGGAGATGGACCGTTAGAATCAGAAATTAAAGAACAAGTAGATATATTAGGTTTACAAAATGATATAATTTTTGTAGGATTTAGAAGAGATATTCCTGAAATTTTACCAGAATTTGATTTGTTCCTTTTTACTTCTAATAATGAACCTACAGGTGGGGTTCTTTTAGAATCATATGCTTGTAGAGTGCCAATTGTAGCAGCAAATGCCGGAGGTATTCCAGAAGTTATAGTAGATAATGTAACGGGTTTATTAGCAGAAGTAGGTAATCCTATTTCTTTTGCAGATAAAGTGGAACAAATGTTAGGTGATAAACAATTGCAAGAAAAGTGTAAAGTAAACGGACGTCAGTTTTTAATAGATAATTTCACTAAAGAAGTAATTGCAAAAAAAATGTTTAATGAGTTAAATGAGGTGTTATTAAACAGTAAAGAATAATATGAATTTTTTTAAAAGAAAATATTATCAATTATGTGTTAGTTTTCTTAAATATTTTGGAGCAAATGAGGAAAGAATTTCTAAAGCTAAATATTTGAAAAAAAATGGAATAAAATTGAATCTTGATAACCCAACGGAGTTTAACGAAAAAATTCAATGGTTAAAATTTAATTTTTATACTGAAAAATATGGTTATTTAGTTGATAAGTATGAAGTAAGAGAGCATGTTGCTAAGGTGATAGGGAATAAATACCTTAATGGTTTTATAGCT
>CAZLGK010000001.1:0-42899 GCA_964559365.1 uncultured Flavobacterium sp. | reverse complement strand
TTAATTCAATTACCTTAATAATTTCAATTATTCATAGTGTTAAGAACCAAAATGAATTTTTTTAAAAGAAAATATTACAAGCTAAATATTGCCTTTCTCAAACTTAGAGGAGGCAATGATGAGAAAATTACAATTTTCCAATATCTCATAAAAAATAATCACAGGCCCGATTTGAAAAATCCAAAAGAGCTTACAGAAAAATTATTATGGCTTAAACTGAATTATTATAAAGAAAATTATGGCAAATACGTAGATAAATATGAAGTAAGAAATTATGTAGAAAAAAAGATTGGAAAAAAATATTTAAACGAGCTTTTTGGCGTTTATGACTCTGTATCTCAAATAAATTTTGATGCGTTGCCTAATCAATTTGTATTAAAAGGTACACATGGTTCTGGATATAACATTATTGTAGAAGATAGAAATCAATTAAACATTAAGCAAACAAAGAAAAAATTAAATCGTTTTTTATCTCAAAATTATTATAACAAGTTTCAAGAAGCAATATATAAAAATCTAAAGCCAAGAATTATTGCCGAAAAATATATTTCTAAAATTGATGATTACCCCGTGGTAGAGTATAAATTTTATTGTTATAACGGAGAACCAAAATATATATATGCAGAAAAAAAAGAATTAGATAATATTCAAATATGTTTTTATGATTTAGAGTGGAATAAAATTTTACCTCAAAAACAAAATCCTATTTTTATTAAATCTACCTTCATGAAGCCAAATAATCTAGATGAGATGCTAGAAGTGGCAACAAAATTATCAGAAGGTTTTATTTTTATGCGTGTAGATTTATATTCAGTTGGTAATAAAGTTACCTTTGGAGAGCTTACTTTTTTCTCAAGTGCAGGATTAATAAAAAGCACAATAGAAAGATTTAATACTGAATATGGAGATTTAATTCAACTTCCTATATAATTTTAATTAATCATCTAATATATTAAATAATGAATTTTTTTAAAAGAAAATATTGCAAACTAAATATAGCCTTTCTTAAACTTTTAGGAGGTAATGATGAGAAAATTTCAAAATTACAGTACTTTCAGAAAAATGGCGTAAACCCAGATTTAAAAAATCCAAGAGAGTTTATGGAAAAAACTCAATGGCTTAAATTATATTATTACACTGAAAAATATGGAAAATATGTTGATAAATATGAAGTAAGAAGACATGTTAAAGAAAAAGTAGGTGAAAAATATTTAAATGATATTATAGGAGTATTTGACTCTGTTTCGGATATAAAATTTGATAATTTGCCTAAACAATTCGTTTTAAAAGGGACTCATGGTTCTGGTTACAATATTATTGTAAAAGATAAGAGCAAATTAGATGTAAATAAAACAAAAAAGAAGTTAAGTCAGTTTTTATCTGATAATTATTATTACAAATTTCGTGAATTAATTTATAAAGATGTTAAGCCAAGAATTTTAATTGAAAAATATATTTCTGAAATTGATAGTGATTCTTTAATTGATTATAAGTTTCATTGCTTTCATGGAGAACCAAAATATGTTTTTGTGCAAAGAAACACACCTAGTAATTTGAAAAAAGGTTTTTATGACATGAGTTGGAATAAAGTTATGCCTGAAAATCATATACCCGCTTTCTCAGATGCAGAATTTGTAAAACCCGATAATTTTGATGAAATGATTCAAGTGGCAACAAAATTATCAGAAGGTTTTATTTTTTTACGTGTAGATTTATATTCAATAGGGAATAAGATTATTTTCGGAGAGCTAACTTTCTTTTCAAATGCAGGAAATATTAGAAGTTCTATAGAAAGGTTTAATACTGAATTTGGGGATTTAATGAAATTACCGTTATAGTTTTTGGGTCTACTTTTTTAGTTTAAATTGAATTAGTCCCCAGTTTACTTCTAGTCCTTTTTTTGTTGTTTTTATTCCCAAGATATCATTTACACCATTATAAATGGTACTGTCAGTAGCTTTGTCTAAGCCAAAAAAGAGCTTAAAGAAATGAATCATTTCTTTTTCGTTATTAAAAATAAATGGATATTCATTGTATTGGCAATTAATTATTTTACTCTCAATATTTGGATGCTTTTTAAAATAATCTTCACAAAAGAAATCGCCTTTATGTCCTAATGAATTATATTCATTTACAAATGAATTTAAGAAAATATCAACAGCAGTACCTTTTTTTACATCGGCAAAAATAAAATTCCCGTCGCTATTAATTACTCTTAAACATTCTTCGATGAATTGAGGAACATTATTTAAATGATGCATTCCGCTAAGAGAAAAAATAACATCAAAAGAATTCGATTCAAATGGTAATTTTTCAGGAGATACAAGCTTGATTGTTTCATCTGTAAAACCTTCCGAAAAATCAGTGAAAGTTACATCAACATGTTTAGGAATATAATTTTTTAAATAGCCACCTCCTGAAGGAATATCTAAGACTTTATTAATTGTAGAAAAATCTGTATTCGAAATTAATGTTTCAAATTCATTTGACCTAGCATTAGGATATTGTTTCATTGCGAAATGATAGTCATTTGCTCTTTTCTGAAATATTATTCTGTAATCGTTCATATACATTTACTTTATTCAAATTTTACTTTCTGTATTCGGTTTTACTTAACTTTATAAATACCTATACTTTTTTTTATTTGTTTACTAAAAAGAACCATTTTTACATATAAATAGTTTTTTAAGCTCAAAAACCACCATTTTGAAAATGCTAGCTGAGTTGAAAGAATCTCTTTGTTTTTCTCTTCAGAAACTATAAAATCAGCATTTATTTCTTCCCATTTTATATTTCCATAACCATCAAATTCATTTACTTTATTTTTCCCGTGTATAACAGAAAGCCATAACCTTTTTTCTGATAAATGAATTAGTCTTGGCTCTTTTTTCCACATGTTGTGTACGTAATGCCAAACAGTTTTTGGATTTTTATTGCGTTCAATTAGACTAATAAAAGGATTGAAAATATGCTCTTTTTTACCTAAAATAAAGTTTGGCTCAACTTGTAAAGTATAACCATTTATATTGTCAATGGCTAAAAATTCCTGCTTGTTAAATTGTTTCTGAATTTCATTGATAAAATCAATATGAATGCAATCGTCATTATCTATTCTCGAAGTAATTAAATATTCTTTATCGTTTGCATTTTCTTTTATAAATTCTAATATTGATTCTTGAAATTTTGGCATTCCGTCAATGTAAAACGGAATAACTTGAGGGTTGTTATTAATAATTTTAGAAATTTTATTTCGGTATTTTTCAGAAGTACTTTTGTCAAAAAAAAGCAGCCATTTAAAGTTTTTGTTATTTTGGTTAACAACTGATGGGTAACAAAAATTAGAAAATAGTTCTAAGCGTTCATCCATCCATTTCTCATCTAAAAGAGCTTCGTTATTCTTTGTTACATCCCAATCAGGATTTTTCAAATTGAAACGAGTAATTAGAAAATGATAAAACATGGCTTTTTTTTGGTAAAAATAAACTAAATTAATAAAATAACTTACTTTTGTGCCTACAAATGAATTTCTTTCAAATGAAAAAAGTACTTCACTCTGATTACATATCTCTTCAAAATAAATTTGACTTTCTTTTAAAGAATTTTAAAAGTTCAGGTGAATTAATTGGGTCTGAAAAACGCAATGTGATTAAAGTCTTTGAAATTGATGGTTTTAATGTGAATATAAAGTCGTTTAAAAAACCTAATTTAATTAATAGTTTAATATACGGTTACATTAGAAAGTCTAAAGCACAACGTTCATTTGAATATGCTCAAGTTTTGTTGAGTAAGAATATTGGAACTCCACAGCCTTTTGCGTTTTATGAGAATAAAACTATTACAGGCTTAAAAGACAGTTATTATTTTAGTCTTCAACAAGATGTTGACTTGATGTTTAGAAATTTAATTTTTGAACCAGATTATCCTAATAGAGATGAGATTATAAAACAATCTGCTGCTTTCTTTTTCAAGATTCACAATCAAGGAATTGAATTTATAGATAATACTGCTGGAAATACATTAATAAAAAAAGTAGACGAAAATAAATACGAATTTTATTTAGTTGATTTAAATAGAATGAATTTTCATGATTCTTTATCGTTAGAACAACGAGTAAAAAATATTGCTAAACTTACAACCGATAGTTACATCAACAGCAAGTTTAGTGAAGCATATGCTCCTTTATTTGGTGTTTCTGAAACAGATTTTTATAACATGCTAATGGAGGCATCTCAGAGCTTTTTAGATAAATTTAATAGAAGAAAGAAATTAAAAAAACAGCTGAAATTTTGGAAAAAGTAGTATCTTTCATTTTTATTATTGAATGAAATTATCTGTAATTATTACTACATACAATTCTGAAGAGTGGCTTCAAAAAGTTTTACTTGGATATAGTTTCCAAACTGAAAATGATTTTGAAATTGTAATTGCAGATGACGGCTCTAATGAAAAAACAAAAAACCTTATTTTAGAATTTCAAGATAAATTTAAATATCCAATTGTCCATGTATGGCAAAAGGATGAAGGTTTTCAAAAGTGTAGAATCCTTAATAAAGCAATTCTTAAAGCAAAATCAAATTATTTACTTTTTACAGATGGAGATTGCATTCCTAGAAATGATTTTTTGGAAGCACACTTAAAACATAAAGAGAAAGGTTATTTTTTATCCGGAGGTTATTTTAAATTGCCCATGCATATTTCTGAAAAGATTTCATTAAAGAATATTCAAAATCAGGAGTGTTTTTCAGTTTCATGGCTAATTAAAAATGGAATTTCTAAAAGTTTTAAATTATCAAAATTAACAAGAGTTAAATTTTTTGCTGCTTTTATGAATTGGGTAACTCCCACAAAAAGAACTTTTAACGGTCATAACACTTCTTGTTTTAAACATGATTTGTTATCTGTAAACGGATTTAATGAAGATATGCAATATGGTGGTTTAGATAGAGAATTAGGAGAAAGATTATTTAATTATGGTATACTTTCTAAACAGTTACGTTATCATGCCGTTTGTCTTCATTTGGAACATGAAAGAAAATATGCGGATAAGTCTAAAATTTTGAATAATTTAGCCATTAGGAATTTTAATAAAAAAAATAATATTACTTGGATTAGTAATGGCATTAAAAAAGAATAAAATTGGAAAATAATTTAAAAATATCAGTTGTTGTAAGTACTTATAATGCAGAAGAATGGTTAGAAAAAGTACTAATTGGTTACAGCAATCAAACGTATAAGGATTTTGAATTAATTATTGCAGATGACGGATCAAAACCATCTACAAAAGAGTTAATTGATTCTTATGCAAAAGATTACCCAGTACCTGTTAGACACCTTTGGCATGAAGATTTAGGATACAGACGTCAAGAAATTTTAAATGTTGCCATTGTTAAAGCTAATTATGAATACATAATTATGACTGACGGTGATTGTATACCTAGAGAAGATTTTGTTCAAGTTCATGCAGAGCAAGCAGAAAAAGGTAAGTTTTTATCCGGAGGTTATTGTAAATTACCAATGAAAACAAGTAAGGCTATAACTAAAGAAGATATCCTTTCTCAAAATTGTTTTGATATTAAATGGTTAAATAAAATTGAGAAATTAGATTTTTCAAATACTTTAAAACTAGGTTCAGAAGGTGTTATTGCTAAATTTTTAGATTTTATATCGCCTACAAACCCATCTTTTAATAATTGTAATTCATCAGGTTTTAAAGATGACATGATTGCAATTAACGGTTATGATGAGCGAATGAAATATGGAGGTCCTGATAGGGAATTTGGTGAGCGATTAGAAAATTATGGAGTTAAAGGCAAGCAAATTCGTCACAAAGCAATTGTTTTGCACTTAGATCATGCAAGAGGATATAAAACCCCAGAATCTTTAGCAGCTAATTTAGCTATTAGAAAAGAAGTTAAGGATAAGAAAATTAAATGGACTCCTTTTGGAATCAAGAAATAAAAAAATAAATAAGATGAGAATACTTGTAACAGGAGCAGCTGGTTTTATTGCTTCACACTTATGTGAAAAATTAGTCAGTTTAGGTCATGAAGTTGTTGGATTAGACAATTTCAATGATTACTATAGCCCGGTTTTGAAAGAAATGAATGCCACAGATTTAAAGTCAAAAGGAGTTCGTGTTTTTAGATTAGATTTAAATGACGATTTATCAAAAGTTTTTGAAAAACCTTATGATTATATTTATCATTTGGCTGCACAGCCAGGTATTTCTTCAGATACAACTTTAGAAGAGTATGTTAGAAATAATATTTATGCTACTCAGAGTTTATTGGAAGCTGTAATTCAATACAATCAAGATATTAAATGCTTTGTAAATATTGCTACTTCTTCAGTTTATGGTATTGAGGCAACAGTAAATGAAACAGTTCCTGCACAGCCAGTTTCTTTTTATGGTTCAACTAAATTAGCTGCAGAACAACTTGTCTTAGGTTTGCAACGATTAGGGAAATTAAAAGCTTGTTCTGTTAGATTGTATTCTGTTTATGGTCCAAGAGAGCGTCCAGAAAAGCTTTATACTAAATTAATTGAGAATTTATTTAATAATAAACCATTTCCTTTATTTGAAGGTAGTGTAAAACATGAAAGAAGTTTTACGTATGTAGGTGATATAGTTGAGGGATTAATAGCAATAATTGGAAGAGAAAATGAAGTTGATGGTGAAATCATTAATTTAGGAACAGACGAAGTAAATACTACTCAAGAAGGTATTAATGCTGTTGAACTAATTATGAACAAGCAATTGATTATTGATAATAAACCACCTAGAAAAGGAGATCAACAGCGGACTGCTGCAGTTATTGATAAAGCAAGAAAACTATTAAATTATTCGCCTAAAGTTTCTTTAAGAAAAGGGCTTGAAGAGCAAGTGAAATGGTATAAAGAAAAGTTTATTGACTAATTTTTTCTACAAAATTTTGTAATTTTTCTTTAAATAATTCAGGATTAAATTTATCATACCACTCCAAAGCTTTTTCTTTAAAGTTTTTGGGGTGTTTGTTTTTATAAAGTTCTGGGAAATAATCAGATAAATGAACAATTTCATGTAAGCCAGTTTCTTCAAAAATATTCCATGAAGTTCTATTAATCCATGGAGCGTATATAGTAAAAGTAGGTATGTTTAAAGATTTAGACATGTTAGTAGCGCCGCCTTCATTGCCAATTAAGGCATCGCATTGAGATAATACTGCTAAAAATCCACGAAGCCCTTTCACATAAAAATCAAAAACAATCTTTGCTTGTGTATTTGAATCGCATAAATCAAAAATAGCTTTAGCATCGGCTTCTTGGTTCGGCATGTAATTAAATACTAATTGAACGTTTGAACTACTTGCAATTGTATTTAAAACGTTCGCCATATATGAGTTTGGCAGACTTTTATTATTGCCACTGCCTAAAACGCTTATCATTATAATTTTCTTAGTTGTATCTAATTGATTGTTAATTAATTCTGTAGCGTTTTTAATTTCATTTGGAGTTAAATGAATTTTTGGAAAAATTTGAGGAACCTCATTTCCTAAAGCAGTTTTTGCTAATAATATTCTAAATGCATTTGCGGTTCCATTGCATTCTGTATCAGGAATAACAGTTTCAGTTAAAAATAGTTTTGAATACCATTTGTAGGTTCCTATTCGTTTTTTTGCACCACTTAAATAAGTCGGAATTAAGCTTTCAAACTTACCGTAAACATCAATAACAGTATTATATCTTTCCTGTTTTAATTTTGATCCTAATTTAAATAAACCTCTTATCCCTTTATATTCTTCTTTTTCAAAAAAAATAACTTTATCAATAAAAGGATTGTTTTCTACAACTGGGAAAGTATTTTTTTGGATTAAGTAATGTACTTCCCAATCGGGATGTTCTTTTTTTATAGCTTCGCAAATGACAGTACTTGCCAATACATCGCCAATCATCTTAATTTGTATGACAAGTACTTTCATTTCTTATACCGCTACATTGTATTCTCTTAATGCATCATTAAGTGAAGTTTTCAAATCAGTTGAAGGCTTGCGTTTTCCTATAATTAATGCACATGGAACTTGATATTCACCAGCAGGGAACTTTTTTGTATAACTACCTGGAATAACTACTGATCGCGCAGGAACAACTCCTTTTACTTCAACAGGAATTTCACCAGTTACATCAATAATTTTTGTTGATGCTGTTAGACAAACATTTGCACCAAGTACGGCTTCTTTTTCAATACGAACACCTTCAACTACTATACAACGTGAACCAATAAAAGCACCGTCTTCAATAATTACAGGAGCAGCTTGTAATGGCTCTAAAACGCCACCAATACCAACACCTCCAGAAAGATGTACATTTTTACCAATTTGAGCACAACTTCCTACCGTTGCCCATGTATCAACCATTGTTCCTTCATCTACATATGCGCCAATGTTTACATAACTAGGCATTAAAATTACACCGCTAGAAATATAAGCACCATATCTTGCAACTGCATTAGGAACAACACGAATTCCTTTTTCGGCATAATTACGCTTTAAAAGCATTTTATCGTGGTATTCAAAAATACCAGCTTCTAAAGTTTCCATTTTTTGAATTGGAAAATACATTACAACAGCTTTCTTAACCCATTCGTTTACTTGCCACCCATTTGCTGTAGGTTCTGCAACTCTAAGTTTTCCATTGTCTAATGATCCTATAACCTCTCTAATAGCATTAATTGTTTCGGTTTCCTGTAATAAAGCCCTGTCTCCCCAAGCTTTTTCTATGATTGATTGTAAATGTTGCATCTTGTAATAATTTTCAACAAAGATAAAATAATTATATTATTGAACCGAATAGTTTATATGTCTTAATTAGGGCTATTTTGTTATATTTTTTCAGTCTTATTGGTTTTAGTGCATTTAACATTTTAGTATCTTTACAAAAAAAAATGCCAAGAATACTTTCTTTAGATTACGGGATTAAACGAACGGGAGTTGCTGTTACTGATGAGATGCAAATTATTGCATCGGGCCTAACAACAGTTGCTTCTGATGGTTTGATCATATTTTTGAAAGATTACTTTTCAAAAGAAAAAGTTGAAAAAGTAATTATTGGCGAGCCAAAACAAATGAATGGTTTGCCTTCTGAAAGTACGCCTATTATTGAAAAATTTATCAAAGAATTTATAAAAGAGTTTCCTGAAATGCCTTTGGATAGGGTAGATGAACGTTTTACGTCTAAAATGGCCTTTCAAACTATGATTGACAGTGGTTTAAAGAAAAAACAACGTCAGAATAAAGCACTTGTTGATGAAATTGCAGCAACTATCATGCTACAAGATTACATGTCTAAAACTCGTTTTTAACGTATAATTAAAACAATTTCATTTTTCAACTCACTATAAATTACTATTTTTGCGAACTAATTATTTAAAAAGAATACAATGATTTTACCAGTTTATGGATATGGAGAGCCTGTTTTAAGAAAACATTGCGAAGAAATTACAAAAGATCATCCAAATCTTAAAGAAATCATTGCCAATATGTATGAAACCATGTATCATGCTCATGGAGTTGGTTTAGCTGCTCCACAAGTAGGATTGCCAATCAGAATTTTTCTTGTTGATACAGAGCCTTTTAGTGAGAGTGATGATGTTTCTAAAGAAGAAGCTGCTGAGCTTAAAAAATTTAAGAAAACGTTTATTAATGCTAAAATTCTTAAGGAAGAAGGTGATTTATGGGCTTTTAATGAAGGTTGTTTAAGTATTCCTGATGTTCGCGAAGATGTTTTTAGACACGACACCATAACGATTGAATATTTTGATGAAGATTTTAATAAGAAAACAGAAGTTTTTAATGGTTTAATTGCTAGAGTTATTCAACATGAATATGATCATATTGAAGGAATTCTTTTTACAGATCATGTTTCTACACTAAAGAAAAAGTTAATAGGCAAAAAACTGCAAAATATAATGGATGGTAAAGCAAGACCTGATTATAAAATGAAATTTGCCAACAAAAAAGGAAGATAATTTTTAAAAATTGACATTTATATTGTCATTGAAATTAAATTAATTTTATATTTGCCAACCTTAAAAATATTATAATGAGCATTCAAAAAATATTAGCCATATCTGGTAAACCAGGATTATTTGAATTGAAAATTCAAACGCGTACAGGATTTGTTGCAGAGTCTTTATTAGATGGAAAAAGAATAACAGTAAGTATGAGAAGTAATGTAAGTTTACTTTCGGAAATTGCAGTTTATACTTACTCTGAAGAAGTACGTTTAGCAGAGGTTTTTAAAGCTATTGCAACTAAAGAAAATGATGGGCCAACAATTTCTCATAAGGAAGATGACGCTAAATTAAAATCGTATTTCCGTGAAGTATTACCTGAATTTGATGAAGATAGAGTATATACATCTGATATTAAGAAGATTTTTAACTGGTACAACTTATTACAAGCTAAAGGTTTGGTTACAGTTGAAGCTTTGTCTGAAGACGAAAAGCCAGCTGAAGAATCTGCAGAGTAATTTGTAGCATAATTATATAATTAAATCCTGTATTTTTTAGTACAGGATTTTTTATTTTTACAATAACAAAATAAATAAGAAACTATGAATAATCGTCGCCAAATTCAATTAAATGCTTTTAATCGCTTGTTAGATATAATGGATGAATTGCGTGAAAAATGTCCTTGGGACAAAAAGCAGACACTTGAAAGTTTACGTCATTTAACAATTGAAGAAACTTATGAATTAGGTGATGCTATTTTGGATAATGATTTACCAGAGATTAAAAAAGAATTAGGTGATTTATTATTGCACATTGTTTTTTATGCAAAAATAGGAAGTGAAACGAACGATTTTGATATTGCCGATGTAGCCAATTCTATTTGTGATAAACTCATAGAAAGGCATCCGCATATTTATGGTGATGTTATTGTTGAAGATGAAGAAGAAGTAAAACGAAACTGGGAAAAGTTAAAACTAAAAGAAGGAAGGAAATCTGTTTTAGAAGGTGTTCCAAAAAGTTTACCAGCGTTAGTAAAAGCAAGTCGTATTCAAGATAAAGTAAAGGGTGTTGGTTTTGACTGGGAAGAACCTGAACAAGTATGGGAAAAGGTAGAAGAAGAACTGAATGAATTACAAGTAGAAGTAAAGGAAGGTAATCAAGATAAAATGGAAGCTGAATTTGGCGATGTATTGTTTTCTATGATAAATTATGCTCGTTTCTTAAAAATAAATCCAGAAGATGCTTTAGAACGAACCAATAAAAAATTCATCAAACGTTTTATGTATTTAGAAAGCAAAGCAGTTGAATTGGGTAAAGATCTATCTGAAATGACTTTGGCAGAAATGGATGTGTTTTGGGAAGAAGCGAAGAAAATGTAGTTTTCAGATTTAAGAAAGTAAATTTTAGATGTCACACTTAGTAGTCGAATTGGTTTTATAAGTATAGAAAGCGCTTGAAATGAGATAGGAATTACCGTTTCTTATTAGAAAAGTTTAGAAGCTATAAAAAACTGGAAAGTTAATTTAGACCATTTAGATACACAACAAAAGGGAATAAGTACTTGGTATAAAAATTATAAAGTTTGATTGCTAAAGTAGAACGTGAATATGAGTTTTAACGTTTTTGTGTATGGTTAGTTGCGTGGTTAAGCAACTAAATTAGTAAACAAATACGTACCACAGAAAATTCCGAAGGAATTTTCCAAATAAGCACTTGCCAAAGCAATTAATTATACACGGTGTTGGGCGAAGTTTTTATTTCAAACAAATTACTCCATTTTCAATTTTAAAAGTTATAAGTATTGAGCTGTCAGTTTCACCGTTATATTTTATTTTTTTCCATATTCTAAGCATTTTGAATGCATCTTCGATTTCGGATTTAATGTCAGGTTGAATTTTCTTTGTATCAATTTCACTTTTAAGAACTTCTCCTTTACAATTTATAATAAGATTTATTATTCTTTCTTCAGATAGACTAATGTATGTTTTTAGCGATTTAATTTTTGAATTTAATTCTTTCTCAATCTTTTTAATTCTTTTGTTTGAAGAAGAGGTATATGTGAAGATAGAAAATCGAGCGGTAATATTTTCAGGATTACAAATTCCACCTAGTTGTTCGTATCCAGAGATTTTAATTTCTTGGCAATAGGCATTGATAGAATTAATTAAAATTAAGAAACATAAAAATCTTTTCATATCATTTCGCTTAATAACGCCCAACTAAAGTATATCCGCTATAAAGAAACAGTTATAATTAATTGTTTTCGTTTGTAATTGTTTATAAATCCAAATATAAGAAAATTACTAAGGCTTATTTATTGAAAATTATTTTAATTTATCTTCTTTTGAAAGTGAAAACCTAAAACTTTATAACCGTTTTGAAAGTAAAATTTATGTGCTCTGTCGCTTTGTACATAAGCGTTCAATTCAACTGTTTTGCAACCATTTTTATTTGCCCAATCTTCAATATAGGTAACAAATAATTTACCTAATCCGCCAGAACGAATAGTGTTATCAATTACAAAATGATCAATTTCTAATTGTTTTCCAGAATAAATACGAACGGTTATCCATGCGCCAGAAATTCCAACTAACTTTTCATTTTGATACATTCCAAAACAATGGTAATTATTAAATTGAAACATTTCTTGTAAGCTATTTTCTATTTCCTCGTTTAATTTATCTGGATTAAGAAGTTTACCAAAATAAACTATTTCTTTAATGTTAGAAGTGCTTAATTTTTTGAATTGTATATTTTGCATTTTACTCTTTTATAACTTATTCAAATATAAAACTTTTAAAGCAAAAAAGTCCTGTTAAGTAATTAACAGGACTTTTATATTTTAAACACTCTTTAGTTATAGAGAATGAAGTTTACTTTGCTTTTCTTTCCACATTTTCAAATCTTCTTTGTGGCGTTCAATGCTTTTTTGTACTTCTTTTATAAATGGGTTTTCTCCTTTAGAACTTGAACTGATGAACTGAATGTTGTTCTCTAATTGGAAAATTTCATTTTGAACTTCGTCAATTTTCTTTCTAATAAAGAATTGTTCTTTTTCTAAAGATCTATCATCTTCATTTTCAATCCATTGATCAAGTTTGGCATTAAACTTCATCATTTCGGTATCTTTTTTAGATAAGCTTAATTTTTCAAATAAAGCATCTAATATTTTATTGAATTTTCCTTCGATATGTCTTCTGTTAAATGGAACTTTACCAAAACCCTTCCAAGTTTCAATATGTTTTTTAATTGCGTCTAAATCGGCTTTATGATCACCCGCTAATTCAAATTCTTTTAAAGTGTCTAAATAGGTTTTCTTGTTTTCAAATGCTTCAATTTCAACTTTATCTTCTGTATTTCTTACTTTGTGCATTCTATCAAAGTAATGATTACAAGCATCTTTAAACTCTTTCCAGATTTTATCAGATTGTTTTCTTGGAACATGACCAATTTTTTTCCAATCGTCTTGAATTTTTTTCATAATTGGAGTAGTAGCTTTGAAATCATCACTGTCTTTTAAGGCATTTGCTTTTGCTACTAACTCTGTTTTTCTATTTAAATTCTCTTGTTGTTCATGCTTAATTTCTTTATAAAATGCATTTTTAGTAGCATTGAAATTACGAACAGCTACTTTAAAAGTATTCCAACTTGCTTCAGTTTCTTCTTGAGGAACTCTACCTGTTTTAAAGAATTTTTCTCTTAAAGCTTCAATTTTTTTAATTTGGTTTTGCCAGCCGTTATGGTTTGCAACTTTTTCATTTGATACCGCGTTGATTTCTTCAATAATAGCTTTCTTTTTTGCTAAATTTTCAATTTCACGCTCTTTTGCTTTATCAAAAAAAGCTTCACGCTTTTCATGCATTTGTTTTGTAATGTCGCTAAATTCGTTCCAAATTACTTCACGTTTTTCTCTATCTACAGGACCAATTTCTTCTTTCCAAACACGGTGTAAAATTTGTAATTCTCTAAAGCCTTTCATTACATCAGTTTCATTTAAAAGACTTTTTGCTTTTTCAATGATTTGTTGTTTTTGCTCTAAATTATGTTTGAAATCTAGGTCTCTAGCTTCTTTATCTAAGTGAATTAAATCGTAAAAGCGTTCTAAATGAAAATGGTAATTATTCCATACAATGTTGTATTTATCTCTTGGAATTGAGCCTGCATTTTTCCAACGCTCTCTAATGTCGTTTACTCGCTTAAACATGTCCCCAATACTTAGTGTTTCTTCAGTACCGTCTACTAGTTCTTTTAGCTCTTCAATTAATTCACTTCGAGTGCTTAAATTACCTTTTAGGTTTTTTTGCAATTGGTTATAATGATTTGTTCTTTGAGTTCTATAGTCATTATAAGCATTGTCAAATTTATTTTTTAAAGGGAAATGATATTCAAATTCAGCATTTTCATCTGTATTTGTTTCGTTAAATTCATCTCTCTTTTCGTCAATTAAGTCGTTGTACTTACTTGTAAAAGCTTTTTTAATTTCTTCAACATGATCTTTAATAGCCATAACTTTATAGTTAGCTACTAAACGTTCAAGTTCTTCTGTAAGTTCTTCTTTAGACATACTATCGTATTCCAACATTGGAATATCATGCCTGTCTTTTATCGAATCGTCTTCACTTTCTTCAGCATTTGAATTATCAATTTCCTCTAAAGCAGATTGATTAATTACTGATTCATTCTCTTGTACTTGAGTCGTTTCGTTTTCAGTTCCGTCTGCTTGTTGCAGGTTATCATTCATTTCTTCTAACATTATTACATGCTTAAGGTTACTATTAGTTTCCGAAGATACGAATGCACTGTTAAATTTCAAAGAAAAACCTTTAAATGTGTTTTATTTTATTATGAAACAGCTTTAAATAAAACGATATTAATAGAAAAATACTGTTAAAAGTATTTATACGACTATTTGTTCCAAATAATCCATGATTTTTCAGCCTGAAAAACAAGCATTTCATATCCGTTTTTTATAGTGGCTTTATTTTCAGAAGCTTTTTTTAAAAAAGTTGTTTCTTCAGGATTATAAATTAAGTCAAAAGCAATATGCTTTTTAGTGAATAAACTATAATCTATTGTTGGACATTCATCAATATTAGGAAAAGTACCTAATGGAGTAGTATTTATAATGATTTGATATTCTTCAAATATTTCATTATTTAGTTCTTTATATGAATATTGAAATTCTGTTGGATTTCTTGAAACAAAATCATATTCTATTTTAAGTTTTCGTAGGGCAAAAGCAACTCCTTTACTAGCGCCACCAGTTCCAAGAATTAAAGCCTTTTTATGATGTTCTTTTAATAATGGTTTAAGTGATTTTTTGAAGCCAAAATAATCAGTGTTATATCCTTTTAGTTTACCTTTTTTTGATACTGTAATTGTGTTTATTGCGCCAATTTTTATTGCGTTTTTAGATACTTTATTTAAATATGGAATAATTGCTTCTTTGTATGGAATTGTTACGTTTAAGCCTTTTAATCCTTTAGTGTTTTTTACTTTAGATACAAAGTCTTCAATTTTATCAATATCAAAATTCAAGTATTCGCAATTGTCAAAGTGAAATAATGAAAACTTCTCTGTAAAGTAATTTTTTGAAAATGAATAATCGATATCACGACCTACAAGGCCATATTTATATTGTTTTTTCAGTTTCTTTTTTTTCATTGGATTATTTTTTTTCTAATTGAGTTGCAATTTTTTCCATTCCATATATTACTAAAAAACCAAAAACAGCTAAAATAATAGCTAAAATGATTTGTGCATCTCCATTAAATTCTTGAGGTAATATGCTTTTTTCTAAAAAAGGGACTATTTTTCCATGACTATTAACTCTAGTTTCTAACACTTTTTTCCACGGCCATACTTTATTTAAAGAGCCAATCATAAATCCGATTAGCATTGCTAAAGTTGTGTTTTTATGATGGTCGAACATCCAATGTAAAATTTTAGAAAATGTTTTTAAACCAATAATAGCTCCAATAGCAAAAGCACCAATTTTCATTAATGAAGTTGAAATTAATTCTGTATTCATTTGAGTTAATCCTTCTCTAAATTGGTTAATTGTGCCAATAACAGTTTCATAGGATCCCATTAGGAGTAAAATAAAAGCTCCAGAAATTCCGGGTAAGATCATTGCTATGATAGCAATAAATCCAGAAAGAAAAAGAAAGGCATAACTCTCAGGACTACTTATTGGTTTTATGATTGTAATATAATAAGCCAAAATAACACCAACAACTAAAGCAAGAACTGAAATAATTTTCCAGCTTGTAATTTGTTTCCAAATAAGTAAAACACTTGCAATAATTAACCCAAAGAAAAATGACCAAACCAATATAGGTTGTGACTCTAATAAATGTGTAATTATTTTAGAAAAAGTTAAAATACTAATTCCTATTCCAATAGCTAATGCTAATAAAAATGATGCATTCGCTTGTTTCCAAGTAGCTTTTATACCTTCTTTTTTTAAAGTTTTTAATAATGAAATATTTATTCCGTTTATGCTATCAATTAACTCTTGATATATGCCAGAAATGAAAGCTATTGTTCCTCCAGAAACACCAGGAACAACATCTGCAGCTCCCATAGCAATTCCTTTTAGTATAATAAATAAGTAATCTGGAAAAAGTTTTCTCATGGTTTTTTAAAAAAGTAGCTATGAGGTTTTAATTATACTTTGCAATTATATTTTGGACTGATTTTTTCGACCATATGTTTGGAAAGCTTTCTTTAAAAAAAGTGTGATTTGAAAAATTTAAACGTAAAGCATTATTCAAATGAAAATTACCTTTTTTAACTTGTTTTACCATATAATTTAATCCAGCTAATCTATATTCTATTTCAAAGTTATCTGGAAATATTTCAGATGATTGAAGTAAAATTTCAATTGCAGAATCATATTCGCCTAAATATTGAAGAGTGTCTGCCCAAAGTACAAAAGTATCAAGATTTATGTCGCCAGTTTCAAATGCTTTTCTATATCCAAGTTCGGCTTCTTCATGGAAATTTAAAGCTTGATTGATTGCTCCAAATCTTTTCCAATATAAACTATTATCCCCATCAATTCCAATAGCTTTGTTGACGTAATATAAAGCTTTTTGATAGTTTTTTTGACGAATGTAGAAATCAGTAATAGCAATCCAGCCTTTATCTAATAAAGGGTCTTCATGAACAGTTTTTAAAAAATATTGAAGAGCAAGCTCAATATTGCCAAGTTTTTCATAACATTTACCAACTCGTAATAATACAAATGAAGTGGTGTCTTCTAACTCCATAGTAATTGCATAACATGCAATTGCTTCTTCATATCTATAAAGTTTTTCTAATGCTTTTGCTTTTTCTAGATAGGCACCTAAAAAAGTTTCATCAATTAGTGTCGCATAGTCAAAAGCCCAAACTGCTTTTTCAAAATTCTTTATCGCATAGTATTGTCGTCCAAGTTGGTGCCAAGCTACTTCGCTATATGGATTTTTATCGATAAAACTGTTTAAATAAATTATGGCTTCACTGTTTTGGTCTAAGAAATCAAAACAATAAACTACATTATAAAGCGCAGAGTAATCATCCGTGTCTTCACTTAAGCAACGAATAAAATATTCTTTTGCTTTCTCAAGTTCGTCCATAAATAAATATTCCATTCCTATCATAGAATATACATCAGCAACATCATCTGTATATTTTAAAGCAATTTTTAAAGTTTCAATTGCTTGTTCATGTTGATCTCTTTTAGAGAAGATATTCGCTTTTTGAATATAAATTTCTTCGTTTTGAGGTTCAATTGCGAATAATTCATTTAAGAGTTTTTCTGCAATATCTAGTTTGTCTTCAAAAATTAAAGTTTCTACTTGTACTAATTTTAATCCATTAGATTTTGGGTGTTGTTCCAAACCTAATTTTAAAGCTTTTTTAGCTAAGTTCATTCTTCCAGTATCCATGTAGTGAAGAATTATTTCTTCAAACTCTTCAGAATCAAAGAAAAAAACTTTATTTGTTTTTAACATTGACTCAAATTTAGATAAGGAAAAGTTGTTTTCTTCTTCATCGTGACTCATTCTCATAACTTTTCTTTTTAAGGTTTCTCCTATAATTAAAATTAAGGAAAATTAGTGGGGCAATTTTTTCTTGTGCGAATTGTTTTAAACAATTTAATTAACAATTTTTAATATCAATTGTTTAAAAAAATCAATTTAATTATTCTTTATATCATTAAGTACTTCAAGAATAATGCCACACCCTTTAATTATTTCCTCATTAGAGATGGTCAATGGAGGTGTTATACGAATTGCACTGCCTTCAAATAGTAGCCAAAATAAAATAAGTCCTTTTTCTTGACATTTTAAGATCACTTCTGTTGCTAAATCCGGACTTTCTGTCATGGCAGCAAGCATTAATCCTTTTCCTCTAATTTCTTTAATTAATGGATGGACTAAAGTTTTTCTAAATAAAGCTTCTTTCTCGAGTGTTTTTTCTATTAAGTTCGTTTCTGTAAGTTCTTGTAAGGTTGCTAAACAAGCTGCAGCAATTACAGGATGGCCACCGAAAGTTGTAATATGCCCTAATTTTGGATCATGACTTAAAAGATCCATCATTTTTTTTGAAGCTGTAAAAGCACCAACAGGCATTCCGCCGCCCATTCCTTTTCCCATGACAATTACATCTGGAACGACATCATAATTTTGAAATCCGAATAGTTTTCCTGTGCGACCAAATCCTGGTTGAATTTCATCTAATATCATGATTGCTCCAACTTCTTCACAGCGCTGTTTTACTTTTTTTAAGAAGTCATTTTCAGGTTCAATAAAACCTGCTCCTCCTTGAATAGTTTCGAGAAGAACCCCGGCTGTTTTTGTAGTAATTTTCTCTAAATCACCTATATTGTTAAAAGTTATAAAATCAACATCTGGTATTAGTGGTCTAAATATTTGCTTTCGCTCTTCAAAACCCATTACACTCATACTTCCCATGGTATTACCATGATAAGCATTGTGACAAGAGATTAACTGACTTCTTCCAGTTACTCTTCTTGCTAGTTTTAAAGCTCCTTCAATTGCTTCTGTACCAGAATTTGTAAGGTAAGTTTTTGATAGAGTAGAGGGTAGGTTTTGTGCTAATAGTTTGCAAAGTTCAGTTGCTGGAGATTGAGCATATTCTCCATAAACCATAACATGAGAATATTTGTCAAGTTGTGATTTTATTGCGTCGTTAACTCTTTTTGGTTGATGTCCTAACGTGTTGGCAGAAACGCCAGCTACAAAGTCGAGGTAAGCTTTTCCAGTTGTATTATATATGTATGATCCTTTTGCATGAGAAATTTCCATTGCAAGAGGATGTTCGGTTGTTTGTGCTTGATATTTAAAAAAATCTTCAATCATTTGATTAATGTGTAATAGGTAAGGGGCTTTTAGAATTAATTTTCTTTTGGATTGATCTTGTCGTATTCTAATGTTTCTTTTAAAACTTTCATAGGAACATTTTCTTCTAGTTCTTTTTTCTTGCTTTCGATCAATATGTTTTCGTGAATTATATTTTCTTCTTCTGGAAAAATACCGTCTTTAGATAATATTCGTTCATCTCCTCGCCAAGTAAAACCTCTTAGCCTTCTAGCATTTTCTGGAAACTCTGATTCAGGATAGATTTCTCCTTCAGTGTTTTTATAAAATGTGATGGTTTCAATTTTATTTTTATTAAGTATCATGTTGATCTTACTGCAAACACTTTTATTGATTCCAATAAACTCATTATCATCACTATACATATAGTAAATAACTTCCGCATTTTTTACAATATCTACTTCGCTAAGATTATTGTCGACAAATTTTCCATATAAATTCTGACCTTTAATTTGGTTAAAACCATTTTTACTTAAAGTGTCTTTTTGAATAATAAACGCGTTATTCATTACTTTTAAAGAGTCTAATTTCTCAGTTTTATTATTACCAATTAAATGCATTACATCGCCAGTCATTTGATTATCGAAATTCCAAATTACAGGTTTTCCTATTAATTGGGTTAAAGCTGTTTTATTGCTTGAATGTAAAGAATCACATTTTCCACTCATATCTGATTTATAAAAACGAACATTGTTAAATGATTTTATAATTCTATTTTCTGGAGGGCCTGTTACCTGAATTTTTTTACCGTGCATATAAAGTGAATCATTTTCTACTTTAGTTATGACAACAGCTCGCTTTGTTAATATAATAGAATCATTGCGTGTATGAGTATTTCTATACATTTCAGCATAATGACCTTTTGCAACAAGATTGTTTGTTGTATCTGTAATTTTTACATTATTTATACCGCGTGAAAAGTTTTTATCTCTATCATAAAACAAATCATCACCTTCAATAATTTTGTTACTATAGGTTATTTTTGAGCCTTTTTTTAGTTTGCCAATTCCTGTTTTAGTATCATAAAATCCTTTTTCTGTATAAATAACATTGTCTTTACTTGTTATTGTAGAAGGGCCAAATACATATGCGTGTCCAGAATTCTCGTAAAAATCTAAATGATTTGTTTTAATTGTGCTTTCTGGGTTTGTAACAGTTACAGAAGATGTGAATTGGTATTTTTTTTCGTTAAGAAAATATTTACCTGATTTACTTTTTAAAGTATTTTCATTATTTTGAATAGTTCCATAACTGTTGTAAAAAGCAATTTGCTTTTTTTTATCAAAAAAGATAGTATCAGTAACCAAATTAGATTCTGGTGAACGAAGATTTACATCTCCAGTAGCGAAAGCAAATTCTGTTTTTCCATTGTATTCGGCATAACGACTGTTCATGTGAATAGAGTCTCCTTGGTTAATTTGAACATTTCCAAAGGCTTTAATGTAGTCTTCGTCCTTAAAATGATATGCTTTATTACATTTTATTTGAACGCCATTGTGAATTACACTAACATTACCAGTAAAAATTATTGCTCCTGGAATTTCATTTTGATTCATGTCAATAAAATCAGAATGTTCAATTATAATTTTTTTATTTTCTTGGGAGAAAAGTGAAAAACTTACTAAAAGTAAGCTAGTTATGTAGAAAATATACTTTTTCAAAATATTTTTAATTTATGTCAAATTTAAGTAAAAAGTCGAAAAGCACTTTATTATTAAGATTTTTTTATCATAAAAAAAACGCCTCTGTTTAAAGAGACGTTTTAAATATTATTTAGTAATTGTTTGTTTTCTATCTGGTCCAACAGAAATTACTTTAATAGGAACTTCAACTTCTTTTTCAATAAATGAAATATATTCTTTTAATTCAGAAGGTAATTCTTCATATGTTGTCATCCCAGTTAAATCTGCTTTCCAACCTTTTAATGTTGTAAAAATAGGTTCGACATTTTCTGGCTCAATATTATATGGTAAATGAGAAATAACTTTACCTTTATATTTGTAACCGGTACAAATATCTAATGTGTCAAATCCAGAAAGTACATCGCCTTTCATCATGTATAATTGAGTAACTCCGTTTACTTGAACGGCATATTTTAGAGCTACTAAATCTAACCATCCACAACGTCTTGGACGACCAGTTACAGCTCCAAATTCATTACCCACTTTAGCCATAGTCATACCTTCTTCATTGAAAAGTTCTGTAGGAAAAGGGCCACTACCTACACGGGTTGTGTAAGCTTTGAAAATTCCATATACATCTTTTACTTTGTTTGGAGCAATTCCTAAACCTGTACATGCACCTGCAGCGGTAGTAGTTGATGAAGTTACAAAGGGATACGTTCCAAAATCAACATCTAAAAGTGATCCTTGAGCTCCTTCAGCTAGGATTGATTTTCCTGATTTTAAAGCTTGATTTAAATATTCTTCACTATCAATAAAAGTTAACTTTTTAAGCACTTCTATAGAAGCAAAAAATTCTTCTTCCATTTCTTTTAAATTGTACTGTAAATCTACATCGTAAAAAGCTATCATTGATTCATGCTTATCAGCTAAAGCTCTATATCTATCTTTAAAGTCTGAAAGCTCAGTATCTCCAACTCGTAAACCATTTCTACCAGTTTTGTCCATATAAGTTGGACCAATTCCTTTTAAAGTAGATCCAATTTTTGCTTTTCCTTTTGAGGCTTCAGAAGCAGCATCTAGTAATCGATGAGTAGGTAAAATTAAATGTGCTTTTCTTGAAATTAATAGTTTAGAAGTAACATCCATTTTAAATTTTTCTAAACCTTCTAATTCTTTTTGAAAAACAACTGGGTCAATAACTACACCATTTCCAATGACATTTTTTGCATTTTTATGAAAAATTCCAGAAGGAATTGTTCTTAATACGTGTTTAATGCCATCAAATTCAAGAGTATGTCCAGCATTTGGTCCACCTTGAAAACGAGCAATAATATCATAATTAGAGGTTAATACATCTACAATTTTTCCTTTTCCTTCATCACCCCATTGTAATCCTAGTAGTAAGTCTACAGTCATTGTTTTAGTTGTTTGTTGTTATTGAGTAGTTTATTGTTGTTTTTTTGTAGCGTAAAAATATAGAGAATGAGAATGTATATCTATTCCAAATATTTCTTCCATTGTTTGTTTTATTTGTTGAATTCTTGGATCACAAAATTCTATAACTTCATCAGAATCTGCGATTATAATATGATCATGTTGTTTGTCAAAATAACATTTTTCATAATGCGCTTGATTTTGTCCAAATTGATGACGCCTAACAAGTCCACATTCTAAAAGAAGTTCAATAGTGTTGTAAAGTGTTGCTCTACTTACACGATAATTCTTATTCTTCATTTTAATATACAATGATTCAATATCAAAGTGTTCTTCTGTATTGTATATTTCTTGAAGAATTGCATATCGTTCAGGTGTTTTACGATGTGCTTTTTCTTCTAAGTACTTCGTAAAAACGTTCTTTACAATTTCTTGATTATTGTTGTTTTCCATTTAGTTAACCTAATAAGTTGCAAAGATAAGGAAAGTTAGCAGTTAGTATAAGTTAGTTTAATTTTTTTTCAACATAGTTTTCAAGATAAAAATATATGATTTATTTAAGTATTATATACTCTGGTAACCTTATCAATACCATCTACTTTTTTAATGTTGTCTATTAATTTCTTTAGAATAGTATTGTTTTGTACAATTACTGTAATTTGGCCATTAAAAATTCCTGCATCACCGCTTAATGATATGTTTTGAATGTTAACATGCATTTGATTGGATATTACTTTAGTAAGTTCATTGGTTAATCCTAAAGTATCCATACCTGTAATTTTTAAAACTGCTCTAAAATCTTCTTGACTAGAATCAATCCATTTTGCTTGCATAATTCTGTAAGCGTAGTTTGACTGAAGACTTATTGCATTTGGACAATCTTTTTTATGGACTTTAATTCCTTCGTTAATAGTTAGGAAACCAAACACATCGTCACCTGGTATTGGGTTGCAACAAGTTGATAGTTTATAATCAAGCTTTGATTGTTCTGCTCCAAAAACCAATAAGTCGTATTTTTTACTAATTTCATTTCTATTAATTTGATCTGGCTTTATATTTGGAGTTCTATTAAATGGTTTTTTGAAAAAGTTTACAAGTGTATTGTTCTTTTGAGAAACAAATTCTTTTAATTGGTGATTCTCAATGGCTCCAACTCCTACACGATAAAATAGATCTAAACTAGTTTGAAGTTTAAAAAAATTAATTAATTCATTTATCGTGTTATCGTTTAATGTAATTTTTAAATGACGAAGTTTTCGAGTTAATAGCTCTTTTCCGTCTTCGGCAATTTTCTTAGTATTTTCGTTTAATACGTTTTTAATTTTAGTTTTAGCTCTTGAAGTTGTAACGTATTCAAGCCAATGAATTGTTGGTTTTTGAATAGCTGATGTTATTATTTCAACCTGATCTCCACTGTTTAGCACATGGTTTAGTGGTACTAATTTTCCGTTGACTTTAGTTCCTCTAGTATGAATTCCTATCTCAGAGTGAATGCTGAATGCAAAATCTAAACTTGTTGCTCCTTTTGGTAACGATTTAATATCTCCTTTTGGTGTAAAAACATAAATTTCTTTCGCATACAAGTTTAGTTTAAAATCTTCAACAAAGTCAACTGCATTTGATGATTGATTTTCTAATGCTTCTTTTAATTGATTTAACCAAATCTCTAATCCATGTTCCTCGCTGTCAGCATTTTTATATTTGTAATGTGCTGCATATCCTTTTTCCGCAATTTCATTCATACGTTCGCTACGTACTTGAATTTCAACCCAGCGTCCTTTAGGTCCCATTACAGTTATATGTAAGGCTTCGTAACCTGATGATTTTGGAGAAGAAATCCAATCACGTAATCTACTAGGACTTGGTCGATAATGATCTGTAACAACCGAATATATTTTCCAAGCCAAGAATTTTTCATCATGTTGAGATGATTTATATACAATTCGTAGTGCAAATTTGTCATAAACTTCATCAAATGTAACGCCTTGAACACGCATTTTTCTGCGTATTGAATAAATTGATTTTGGTCTACCTTTTATTGTAAAATCAATCCCTTCCTCTTTTAAAGAGTTGCCTATAATATTTGATATTGCTTTTATATATTCGTCTTGTTCTTCTTTGGTTTCTTTTATTTTACTTACAATATCTTGAAAGACTTCAGGTTCGGTATATTTTAGACCTAAATCCTCTAGTTGGGTTTTAATATTGTATAAGCCTAATCGATGGGCTAGTGGAGCGTAAATGTATAAGGTTTCCGAAGCAATTTTAGCTTGCTTGTAGTCTGCCATGCTTTCCATTGTTTGCATATTATGCAATCTATCAGCAATTTTTATTAAAATTACACGAACATCATCATGTAATGTAAGAAGCATTTTTCTAAAGTTCTCAGCTTGAATACTAACGTCTTGATCTGTTTTTACTTTCGCTATTTTTGTTAATCCTTCAACGATTTTAGCAATTCTAGGATTGAACATTTTTTCAATGTCTTCCACCGTAATGTCCGTATCTTCTACAACATCGTGCATTAATGCAGCAGCAATTGATGTAGCTCCAAGACCAATATCTCTAGCTACTATTTTAGCAACAGCTATAGGATGAAAAATATAAGCTTCTCCAGATTTTCTTCTTTGATCTTTATGTGCATCTACAGCTACATCAAAGGCTTTTCGAATTATTTTTTTATCATCATCTGTAAGAGTTTGATAACTAATACGTAATAATTCTTTATATTCTTTGGCTATTGCTTTGTTTTCTGCTTCAATTTCTATCTCGGTCATAGTAGGTCTTTAATGACTAAATTTAAAACAAAGATATGGAATGTGCAATATTAATTTTAACAAAAAAGAATGAATATCATTAGAATTAGAAACCTCTTTGCCTTTTTGCTTCAAATAATAAAATTGCTGCTGCAACGGAAACATTCATGGAGTCAATTTCACCTTGCATAGGTATAATGATATTTTGAGTACTATTGTTTCTAAAGGTTTGAGAAACTCCAGTTGCTTCTGCGCCCACAACTATTGCTGTTGCTGAAATATAAGATTCTTTATGGTATTCGTTTGAATTTTGAAGAGTCGCACTATATATAGAAATGTCTTTTTCTTTTAAAAATTTTATTGCTTCATCTGTTGTACAAACTGCAATTTGATTGGTAAACACACAACCTACACTAGAACGAATGTTATTAGGATTGTAAATATCACTTCTTGGATTAGAAATAATAACGGCATCAATATTTGCTGCATCAGCGGTTCGAAGCATTGCTCCAATATTTCCTGGTTTTTCAATACTTTCTAAAACCAAAATTAATGGGTTCTTTTTTAATTCTAAATCGGATAGTTGTAAAGATTTGCTTTTAGCAACTGCAATTATTCCTTCGGTTGAATCTCTATAGGCTAATTTTTGATATACGTCTTTTGATATTTCTATCTTCTCAACTGTGCTCGAAGTTATAATATTATTTAATTCTTTTTCGCAGATAATTTCTGGTAAAAATAAAACTATTTCTAGTTCGTAATTTCCTTTTATAGCTAATTCAATTTCACGTTTTCCTTCAATTAAAAAAGTACCCGTTTGTTTGCGAGTTTTTGCCTTTTCTTGAAGTTGTACAAGTGATTTAATAAAAGGATTTTGAACTGAAGTAATTTGTTTCATGAAACGATTTATTTAGATACAAAACTACAAAAAAAAGCCTTTTCAATTTGAAAAGGCTTTTATATTATTTGTTTGATTTTTCGTTTTCGTATTTTCCTTTATATCGTTCGTAAAGTTCTGTTTGGTGACTCTCCAAACTAATTTCTCTACCGTCGATAAATGCTTTTGTAATAGTGTTTGTCCTCATGTCTAAGGCATCACCATTTGAAATAAATAAAGTAGCGCTTTTTCCACTTTCTAACGAACCGTAATTTGCATCGATTCCTAAAATTTTAGCAGTATTTAAAGTGATTAATTTTAAAGCTTCTTCTTTGCTTAATCCCCAAGCAGCACAAGTACCAGCATAAAAAGGTAAATTACGAGCTTGCATGCGTTCCATATCACCTGAGTTTTCTAGACCTACTAAAATTCCTTTTTCTACTAAAAGTCTAGCGTTTTTATACGGTAAGTTTACATCTTCGTCTTCTAAAACTGGTAAATCATGGACACGTCTTAATAGCACATAAATATTATTTTCTTTTAATAAATCGGCTACTTTAAAAGCATAATAACCACCAACTATAGTCATATTTTTAATGTTATTCTTTATTTTAAACAACACAGCATCAATAATTTCTTTTTCTCCATTAGCATGTATAAAGAGCGTTTTTTCTCCAGAAATAAGACCTTTCATTGCTTCATAAGGAATATCTCTTTTAGAATTACTTGACTTTAAATAAGCAGATGCGTTATTGAAAAAATCTTGAACTTCTTTAAGTTGTTCATCATACTTTTTGTTGAGTTCAATATTTCCTGGTTCAGCCCACCAACCTGATCTTGAATAACTTCTAGGCCAATTTAAATGAATTCCTCCATCTGTTTTTATAACTGCATCTTCCCAATTCCAAGCATCTAATTGAACAACAGATGAAGTTCCTGAAATTCTTCCTCCTCTTGGTGTAATTTGAGCTACTAAAACACCATTTGGTCTCATCGTTTCAACTAAAACAGATTCAGTGTTATAGGCAATCAAGCTTCTAATATGAGGATTAAATTCGCCCATTTCGCTTTCATCATCAGAAGCTCTTACTGCGTCAATTTCTACTAATCCTAACGTAGTGTTTGGTGCAATAAAACCTGGGTAAACATGTTTGCCTGAAGCATCAATAGTAACATCGTGCTTCATTGGTTTCATAACTTTGGCATCGCCAATTGCTTCAATTTTTCCATTAATTATAGAAATTAAACTGTTTTCAATTACTTCACCATTTCCTAAATGTGCTTTTCCGCCCATAATAAGAATGCTTTTAGTTTGTTTTGAAGCTGGTGTTTGTTGAGCAAAAGCCAAGCAACTCATTAATAATAAAAGAATATATTTTTTCATTTTGAATGTTTTTATATTGTTAAAAAATCAATTTTATTTGTACTCTTCCATTGTGTCACAATGGTAATGTTTGATTTCTTTTTTAACAGGTGCTTGTGTTTTTAAACCTTTATTTTTAGCTTCTAACATAGCATTGATTAATTCGCTTCTTTCCTTTTCTATTCTGTTTAAATTTTCTTGCTCTTTATTCAAATCATAGAAAATTGCTCCTTCAATAATTGTTTTTTCAGCTTTTGCATAAATAGAAAGAGGATTATCTGTCCACAAAACAACATCAGCGTGTTTACCAACCTTTATACTTCCTATTTTATCATCAACTTGTAAAATTTTAGCCGGATTTAGTGTTACAAAGTTCCAAGCAGTTTCTTCAGAAACATCTCCATATTTTACTGCTTTTGCTGCTTCTTGATTTAATCTTCTTGACATTTCAGCATCATCTGAATTGATAGAAACTAAAACCCCTTGACTGTTCATTAATGCTGCATTGTATGGAATTGCATCGTTTACTTCAAATTTATAAGCCCACCAATCTGCAAATGTAGAACCGGCAACACCGTGTTCGGCCATTTTATCGGCTAGTTTATAACCTTCTAAAATATGCGTAAATGTCTGAATTTTGAATCCGTATTTATCAGCAACTTTCATCAACATATTAATTTCAGATTGAACATAGGAGTGACAAGTAATGAACCTTTTTTTGTTTAAGATTTCACCTAAAACTTCCATTTCAATATCAAAACGAGGCATTACTTTATTTTTACCTTTATTAGATTTGTATTCTTTCCATTCTTTTTCATATTCTAATGCTCTAGAGAAGTAGTCCTCGTAAACTTGTTCAACTCCCATGCGTGATTGAGGAAATCGATTTCTAGCAAAATCACCCCAATTGGATTGCTTTACGTTTTCACCTAAAGCGAATTTGATATATTTTGGAGCATCTTTCATGATCATTTCATCTGGAGCATAACCCCATTTTAATTTTACAAAAGCTGCACGTCCTCCAATTGGATTAGCAGAGCCATGTAATAAATTTGCAGATGTAACTCCTCCTGATAAATTTCTATAAATGTTAATATCATCAGAATTCACAACATCTTCAATGGTTACTTCAGCAGATGAATTTTGGCCTCCTTCATTAACACCATTGGAAATTGCAATATGAGAATGCTCATCAATAATTCCTGCAGTTAAATGTTTGTTTGTACCATCTATTTCAAGTGCGTTTTTAGCAGAAATATTTTTTCCTATTTTGGAAATTTTTCCATTTTCAATTAAAACATCCGTTTCGGTTAAGTTGCCTTCTTTTTCTCCTGTCCAAACTGTAGTGTTTTTCACTAAAATAGTTTGTTGTTTTGGTTTTTCAGTATTTCCAAAAGGTAAATTAGGATATGTTACAGTTATCATTTGAGGAACTGATTTGTCTTCTTTTATATCCTTTTCTTTTTTCGTCTCTTCGCTTTTTTCTTTTTTAATTGCAGTCCACGAAGATTCTTTACCGTTTTCTAAAACTACTTTACCTTGTAGTTTATTGTTTATTTTAGTACCTGTAAAGCGTAAATATTGAGATTTTAAAGTATCTTTTGTTCTAACTATTATTGTTACCCAAGGTTCATTAAAAGTCAGTTTAGTGCCGAAATTAACACTGTCTTTAGATATTTTTCCGGTTAATTTTTCTAATTCACCATTAATATTTAATTCAAAAGTTTCATTATTAAATACTAAATTGTATTGGCCTCTAATATCATCAGTGTCCATTTTATTAATTATAGAACGATTTCCTTGAACCCAATTTTCATGAATTGTGGCATCATTTTCAAAAATATCTTTTGAAGTAATTATAAAATTAGCCAATTTTCCTTTCTCTAGACTTCCTATTAAGTCAGATCGCTTAATTATTTTTGCAGGGTTCTCAGTTAAAGAAGCTATTGCCACCTCTTTAGGTAAGCCATATAAAACTGCCTTTCTTAAATTTGAAAGAAAATCTTCTGGTTTTTTATTATCTGCAGCAGTTAAAACAAATTTCACATTGTTTTCTGCTAATATTTTTAAGTTAAAAGGTGCTTGGTTCCATAACTTCATGTCGCTCACACTAACTTGCTGCGCTAAGTATGGGTCAGAAACATCGTAAGCATCAGGGAAATCTAACGGGATAATATACGTAGCTCCAGTTTTTTTAATTTCATCTATACGTTCAAATTCATTACCACTTCCTTTTATAAGATAATTTATTCCAAATTCATTACCAATTTTAGCAGCTCTTAAACTTGAAAGTTTGTCATTAGCTTCAAAAATTTGAACTAGGGTTTTATTTGTATTAAAACTCTCTAGTGATAAATCTTTTGTTTTAGAAAGACCTTTGCTATACCAATCAGCATCATGATATACCTGTCTAATCAATGCCATTCCTCCCATTAATGATGAAGGATAAGATTGTTTTGTAAATTTACTCCTTCTAAAAGTAAAATGCTGCGATGCTTTAGAATTTAATATTCGAGTTGAATTATCTGCATTATCATTCAAGGTCCAAAGTAATCCTGTTCCAGCAATAATCCCATCGTTATGATGACTTAATACAGTTCCAAAGCCAATATTTCTTAATGCTTCTGCAGCTTTTGAATTATAATTTGTGTTTTCAAAAGCATTGTATTCTGGTTTTACATGATCATTCCAATAGTAACCTTCTCTTGAAGAGTCATATTGTGGAGTAAAATTTCCATTAGGTCTTTGAGCAGGTTTTTGAATCCCAAATTCACTAAATAAATCAATAAAAGAAGGATAAATTGTTTTTCCTGTTCCATCGATAATTGCTGCGTTTTTAGGAATTGTAATGTTTGTACCAACATTTATTACTTTATCTTCTCTAATTAATAAAGTTGCTTTCTCAATTTTATTAGTTGAAGAGATGTAAATGGTAGCATTTGTGATTGCTGTATAATTTTTAAAACTTTGTTTTACACCATCATTTTTTGGGAAATAGTCTTGTGCTTGAAGACTAATGCTAAAACAAATTAAGAGTAGGATTTTATAAAATCTCATATTTAGTTACTTAAAATTTGGGTTAAATATAAGGATTTATCTATTGTGAGAAGTTAAAAAATATATAACACTAGTAAATTTAACAAATGTTCTTGAAAATGCTTTTCAAATTTATCATTGTTATAAAATTTAGAGGGAATTCTAAAATTACATGTGCTATACTTAGTAAATATAGCCATTTTAGACCTGTATTGTAATCATTAAAATAAAGAACAATTGATGTAATCCAAATGAGAACAATTATTATTAGTTTAAATTTTGAAGTATCATGCCATTGAATGATTGAAGTTTTGGAAAACCAGTTCAAATAATGATATGTATAAGCAAATGCAATAAAACGCATGACTTGAATACCAATATCAGAAAAATAGATATCATTTGTTGTTGTTGACAAAAATTGATTGAAAAAAGTTATTATTCTTTGATTTAATTTTTCAAATGAGTGATAGTTACTTTGAATTTGATCTGTTATTACTGAAAAATTGTAGTTTATTGGAATGAATAAAAGCACTACAGCACACATGATAAAGAATACTAATGATATTTTTCCGGTTCTACTTTTATCTTTTAATGTTCCAACTAGTATAAAAATTCCAGTAAATATAAATACATGAATTAATGTTGGTAAAAACATTGAAAATATAATAGTGAATTTACTTTCAAAAAGATGAAAAAGTAAAAAACTTATAATAATAGCTGCAGAGTTGAATATTATTTTTGATTTAACTTCTTTAAAATAAACCATTGCAAAACTTGAACAAAATGCAATAAATATAAATGTGGCTAAATATTTTCTTAAATAAAAGGATAAGGGAGAAAATAGAGCAATTGATATAAGGCACAAGATTAAAACATGAACATAATAATCTTTCTTTTGTGTAGTGAAATAGTTTTTTTTATGGAGCCAATTGATTTCAGTTAAATAATGTAATGGTCCTAAAACAGCATATACGATTAAAAATAATTCAAATGGGAATATAAATGCAAAACAAAGAGACAGTAACATTAAAAAAATATTAATGATGTTAATTTTACTGATTTTTTCCATTTAACGTGTAAGGTATAAATAGCCAGTTAAAGGTTCTGTATAGTCTGGGTCATTTAAATATAAAATGTAATAATAGGTGCCTTCTGGAGCATCATCAGGGCCAACAGACTTAGCCACTTTCCCATCCCAATCTGGAGTTGAATTATCTCCTGTCCAAATATGTCTTCCCCAACGGTTATATATTTCTAATTTGAAGTTAATAAAGATATCTCGCAATCCTTCAATGAAAAAGTAATCATTTAAGCCGTCGTTATTTGCTGAAACAGCATTGAATACCTCTGGCGGACAATTTTTAGTAAGTAAGTTAAATGAAGTTATGCTATAGCAAAATTCATTTTCTATTCTAACAAAAATTTCTTTTGGAGTTGTTACAGCTTCATAATTTGTTGTATTGAAAATTTCACTAATATTCAATAAAGCATCATCATAACTATCGTGAAAAGAAACTGTATGTGATGAATCACTCTTTACTAATTCTTCATAACTTGAAAAGTCGAAAATTCCCCTTGTTAAACCTAAGTTACAAGATAATAAATCGTCTAAAAAGTTAAATGTTGGAGAAACTTTTAAATCAATAGATGCTTCAAATGTATTGTTTGTTTCAACAAGTTCAGTTACAATTCCTAATCCATTTCCATTGTCATCAACAACAGCTAATAAGGTAAAATTTGTTGAAAGAGCACTAGGAATATTAAGTGTTACAGAGCCATTTTCATTACCGCCAATTGGTATGTCGTTTTGTGTGAAAAATGTTCCTAAAACAGTATTTTGAATATAAAAAGTTATTGGGGTGTTTGCAGGCAAGAATTCAGTACTATTAACATTAAAAACGGTATAATCTACTTCAATTACTCCTGTATTACATTCAGTTGTATAATTATTTAGTACTATTGTAGCATCTGGTAATTGACTGTTTAATTTTGTAACAATTGCATTAATCATTACATAATCTTGATTAGAAGTTAGAGAAATGTCTGCTGTTGTATCACCAACATTTATGTTATTTTGAATATTATAAATATCCAAATCCATATTGTATAGTGTGTTTGATCCTGTTACGCTATTTGTACTGTTAAACGCATTATTACTAGGATTTAGAGGCGGATTGCTTAATACATTTCCGTTTATCGTTAACGATTCATTATTTGCGATACCAACATCTCCTTCCCAAGCTAGAAAGCCAATTTTAGCATCGAAATTATCTATTACATTTAAACTATTTAATGAAATGTCAATTCTGCTTGGGACTGCTTGCATTCCATCATAAATGTTTAATTGATTTAAAGGTAGAGCGTCGTTTTGATAAACAACAATAATTGCCCAGCCTCCAAAATTGGTTCTGTTTTGAAAATATTGAGGAATTTCAGCTGTTAAATCTAGATCAGAAAGCGTGTAAGTTCCATTTCCTGTTGCTTGTACTTGAGCGGTTATGTCTTTAAAAGCGCTAAAATGTGGCCAACCAGAACTCGTTTGAATTATTGAAAAAGTCCTGTCAGGAGTTATATCAACTCCATTCAGTTGAACATCAAAATCCCCTGTTCCACAACCTGCCCAATATAAATAAGCTCTTTCAATTACATCAGTAGGACCTAAATTTAAGTCAGCAGAAGAGCTTGTTAAAATACTTGGCGTAAACATGAATGAATTTTCATTTGTATTTAATGTATTACCAACAAATGTAAAGTCATATCGTCCGTTAATTTGGGTGTATAAAGAAATGTCCTGTGAAAAAACAATTTCAGGAATTAGTAGGTAAAATGAAAAAAGGAATAGTGTAATTTTTTTTAGCATAAAAAAATAAATATTTCAGTACCAATATAATAATTTTTATTAGAAAATAGTAAAAACTGCTGTTGAAGAATTAAAAAATTAGTAATTTTCCGAAAATTAAAAATCCATTGAGTAACTTAAGAGTTCAGCGATATCAGCCAAGTCATTATGAGGATTGGAATACATTTGTTGCAAATGCTAAAAATGCAACGTTTTTATTTCATCGCGATTTTATGGAATATCATAAAGATAGATTTTATGATTATTCATTAATGATTTTTGATGATAAAGATAAATTAGTAGCTGTTTTACCTGCTCATAAAGTTGAAAGAACTTTGTATTCTCATCAAGGCTTAACATACGGTGGATTGGCTTTAGATGACAAAGTTATTTTGTCAGAAGTAATTCTAATTGTAAAAGAAATTTTAGTTTATTTAGATAGAAATGGTATAACTAAATTAGAATTAAAAATTATTCCATCCATTTACAACAGTTTTCCTTCTGATGAGATGGAATATATTTGTTTTCTTTTAGAAGCAAAATTGAGTAGGAGAGATGCTTTAGCGGTACTTGATATTACAAATCAAATTCCAATTTCGAGAGTTCGTAAACGTGGAATTGAAAAAGGAAAAGCAAACGATTTAGTTGTTAAAGAAGAAAATGATTTTACTTCTTTTTGGAATGAGTTATTGATACCAAATTTAAAAGAACGTTATGATGCAAAACCTGTTCATTCATTAATTGAAATTACTTATTTAAAATCTAAATTCCCTAACCAAATTAAACAGTATAATGTTTATCTAAAAGACAAGATTGTAGGTGGAGTTACTGTTTTTGAAACAGATAATGTGATTCATCCTCAATATATTTCGGGAAATAAAGCATTCAATAACGAGCTTGGAGGATTAGACTTCTTGTATAATCATTTAATTAACGTAGTTTATAAAAATGAGAAATATTTTGATTTTGGAATTTCAAATGAGAATAAAGGTAAGGAGGTAAATGAAAGTTTACATTATTGGAAAGAAAGCTTTGGAGCAAGAACAATTGTTCAAAATTTTTATGAAATTGAAACTAAAAACCATTCACTTTTAGACACTGTTTTAATATGATAAAATTCCTAGATTTAAAAAAAGTAAACCAACCTTTTGAGAGCGCTTTCAAACAAAAAATGGAACACTTTTTAGAAGGTGGATGGTATATTTTAGGAAAGGAAGTAAAACTGTTTGAAGAAAGTTTTGCGCAATATTGTGGAGTAAAACACTGCATTGGTGTTGGAAATGGTTTAGATGCTTTGGTTTTAATTTTAAAAGCGAATATTCATTTAGGGAAAATACAAAAAGGAGATGAGGTAATTGTTCCTTCAAATACTTATATAGCGACCATTTTAGCAGTTCTTGAGGCTGATTTAGTTCCGATTTTGGTTGAACCAAGATTAGAAACATATAATTTAAATCCGGATTTAATTGAAGCTAAAATTACTCCCAAAACCAAAGCTATTTTGCCAGTTCATTTATACGGTCAATTGGCTGAAATGGATGCAATTGATACTATTGCCAAAAAACACAATTTATTGGTTATTGAAGATGCTGCTCAAGCGCATGGGGCTCAAGGAAATAGTAATCAAAACACAAAAGCGTATAGTTTTTATCCAGGAAAAAATTTAGGCGCACTTGGCGATGCTGGAGCAATTACCACAAATGATGACGAATTGGCGGAAGTTTTATTTTCACTTCGAAATTATGGTTCTAAAGTAAAATATGAAAATGAATTAATTGGTGTTAATTCGCGTTTAGACGAATTGCAAGCTGCTTTTTTAAATGTAAAATTACCAGAACTTGATAAAGAAAATCAAATTCGTAGAGAAATTGCAAAACAATATTTATCTGAAATAAAAAACGAAAAAATAATATTGCCTTTTTGGGATTATTCAAAGATTCATGTTTTTCATTTGTTTGTAGTTCGAACAAAAAACAGAAATGATTTAAAAGAATATTTATTTAAAAACGGAATTGAAACTATGATTCATTATCCAATTCCGCCACACAAACAAAAAGCGTTAAAAGATTGGAATAGTTTATCTTATCCTATCTCAGAAAAAATTCATAATGAGGTTTTAAGTATTCCTTTAAACGGAACTTTGACTGAATCAGAAATCAATAAAATCATTGCTACATTAAATAAATATTAATTTGAATTGGATAAAAAATATAGCAAAATCACCTTTATTTAAAATTGCGAGTTTTAATAGTGCAAGTCTATTGGTTCGAATTTTTACGGGTTTACTTTCGTCAAAAGCAATTGCTTATTTTATTGGTCCTTCTGGAATGGCTTTAATGGGAAATTTTAGAAACTTTAGTTCAACACTTGAAGCTATTGGGATTCTAGGTTTTCAAAATGGAATAGTTAAAACCGTATCCGAAAATCAAGAAGATAAAAACAAAGTATATTCTTTATTGACGACTGTTTTTTACACTTTATTCATTACTTCTTTATTGGTGAGTTTTACGGTTTTAATAGGCTCAAATTATTTTTTAAAGTCTATTTTAAATGGAAATGAAACGTATTTATTAGCCTTGCAAGTTGTGGCTTTTTCCATTCCTTTTTCAATACTGCATTTGTTTTTTGTTTCCGTAATTAATGGACTCAGTTTATATAAAAATGTAATTACAATAACTATTTTTAGTTATATAGCCGGACTCTTAATTTCGGTTTTCCTAATGTGGAAATTTACCGTTTTAGGTGCAATGATTTCGGTGTCGGTTGTTTCTTTTTTATTGTTTTGTTTTTCAGGGTTTTATTTCTTGAAGCAATTTCAGTTGAAAGAAGTTTTAAATATTCAACATTTTGATTTTAATCAAATTAAAAGAGTGTTTTTTTTTGCTTCAATGACTTTGTTTTCTTCTATTTTAACGCCAATTATATACATTTATATTCGAAAATTAATCATTACAGCACAATCAATTGAAGCAGCCGGATATTATGAAGCAATGAGTAGAATTTCGAGCTTTTACATGATGTTTATTACTACTTTAGTTAGTTTGTATTATTTACCAGAACTTTCTAAAACAGCTTCTTTAAAAGAAAATAAAACGTTGGTTCGTCAATTTTACAAAACTATTTTTCCAGTTTTTACTATAGGATTAATTGGTATTTATTTTTTAAAAGACATTATAATTCTAGTTTTATTTACCAAAGATTTTTCAGCAGTTTCAAATTTGTTTTTTTGGCAATTGCTAGGAGATTTTTTTCGTGCTGCTGCATTGATTTTAGCGATTCAGTTTTTTGCTAAAAAATTAGTTAAACCTTATTTTATAACCGAAATAATTTCGTTTACCATTTTATTTTTTTCGAGTTATTTTGGAATTCAAATTTTTGGTGTAGAAGGTGCTGTTATGGCTTATGCTATTACGTATTTCTTATATTTTGTTGTAGTAGGTGTTTATTTTAGAAAAATTATATTTTGATGAACAATCTAAATAAAATTATTTCATTTTTAAACCAAAAGGAAGTTAAGATTTTGCTCCTTTTTGGTGTTTTCTATCGAGCTTTATTATTTTTAATGTATTTTAAAATTACCAAAGTTCCTGATAGTTGGAGCTATATGGAATTATCAGAGTATATTCTGAAATCTGATTTATCAGGATATATTGGGTGGAGAAGTCCTGGATATCCTTTATTAATAGTATTGGCTTTTGGAACCATGAAAATAACAATGTTATACCAGTTTTTAATTGGTCTTTTCACAATGTGTTTTTGGTATGCCACTTTACTTGAATTACAATTTTCAAAAAAGCAAAGCTTTTGGATTGTTCTATTAATAAATTGTTTATTTTGTTATTTCTTTTTTGAAACAGCTATTTTAGTAGAATCATTAGTTGTCTTTATATTTAGTATTGTTTTTTGGGTGCTTTCAAAAAAGTATTTAGAAAAACTTACATTAAAACAACTGCTTTTAATAAGTCTATTGTTAGGTTTCCTTGTATTAGTTAAACCATTTTACGCATATGTACCTTTTTTATTTTACGGCTTATATACTTTAAAATCATTTACTTTTAAGAGAATTATTAATAAACGAATAATAATATTAATTTTTCCATTAATGGCTTATTTTGGTTGGTCTTATGTAAATAAGATGAATACGGGATATTTTGTCTCAACAACTTATTTTGGTTTAAATATATCTCAAAATTGTGTCCATTTTGTCGAAAAAGCACCCGAAAAATACAAATGGATAAAAGACCCTTATATTAAATATAGGGATGAAGCCATTAAAGAAAATAAAGATGTTGCCATGTCTATTTGGTATGCATATAACGATAGCGTTTTTAATAAATATTATAATAATTTCCCCGATTTATCTAATGAGTTAGGTAAGTTTGGAAAAGAGACAATTGCAAATAATCAAGCTGAATTTTTTGAACAAGTTATTTCAAAATCTTTTTTAGATTTTTGGAAAGTATTTGACATGAAACCGTTTGTGAAATTTGAAAATTCAAGTGTCGATTCTATAATTGGTTTTATATGGAAAATTCAAAGTTTTATTATTCAATTTTTTAAGATAGCTTTTGTTGGATTGATATTTTTTTATTTCATTTTATTTCTTAAAAACCGAAAAATCACATTTGAACTAATGATTATTACACTTGTTTTCTCTAGTGCTGTTTTACAAGCTTTGGTAACTTTTGGAAATAACAGTAGATTTTGCTTTCCATTTGAATTTTCTATGATTGTGATTGTTTTATTGTTTGTAAAAAATTATGTTAAACTTCCCAAGTCTTTAGATAAGTAATTGCAATAGTTTTGTAATGATGGTCTTTTTCAATAAAAGCTTTTGCGTTTTTTGAAATTTCTAAAATTAAATCTGGATTTTCAATTAACAGACTCAATTTCTCTACAATGTCATTCACATCTGGAAGAGCATTTATGCAAATCTCATTTTCTTTTAATCGGTACTGTTTTAAAAATTCAGTTTCAGCACCCGTAAAAACCACTTTTCCTTTTGTCATGGCTTCCAAAGCATTATAACCTTGATCATATGCATAAATCTGATCCAGTAAAATATGTGCTTTGTTGTAAATAGAAATATATTCGTTATAAGGTATGTTTTCAGTTATAATAATGTCTACTTTTTTCGAGTATTTTTCTTTTATAATTGCTAAGGCTTTTTCAAAAAACGTAATTCCTTTTTTATGATAACTCAATTTATTTATGCCTAAAAAGATAATAATTTTATCATCAATTTTTAAAGGAGAATATTCAATCTTATCTGTATTTATTGGATTAGGAATAAGCGTAGTTTGAAACCCCATTTGTTGCATTGGAATTTCATAATCTAAATCAGATGTAATTAGATTTTGACAGTTTTCTTTTAACCAATTAAACGTTTTTCGATAATTTGATGTAACGTATTTCAAAGGAAAATTAAACTGTTTTTCAAGTGATTTATCTTCAAAATAAGAAGTCAAAATAGAATATTTCATTTCTTTTTTTAGCAAATATTCTATAACCGGAGCTTCATCTCCACATACTAATAAACTTCTCGATTTTATTTTGGTAAATAATTTTTTATACAAAAAACGCGACAGAAAAGGGTAAGTTTCTAAAGCATCTGAATTAATCAATTGTACATGGTCAAAATCATTTAGTTTTGGAAGTAAAAAATAAAATCGAATTGCTTTTTCAATCTTCTCAAAATTGACGGAAGTTACTTTACGAATACTTCTAAAAAGGAAATTGGCAATTTTGTTGTCGTTGCAAATTTTTGCATAAATTGAATAATCAACAGGAAACTGTTTAAATTTATCTCCACATCCTATAATAATTACTTCTTGACCTAAAGAAACCAATCCTTCTTTTAAAGAATTGTGTAATCTACTGTATTCGCCAAGTAAAAGTATTTTCATGTATTGGTTCTAAATTCTAATTTCCGAATTCTAAATTATTATATTTGTGTAAAGATAACACAATTGGTAAAAACCTATCATACATCAGATATCGAAATTTTAATTTCTACGATGAATCGAAATAATTTTGATTTTTTGAAATCTATGTTTGTGTTTTCTGGTTTTTATAACTTTAATATTCTAATTGTAAATCAAACTACAGAAGGTAATATTTTAAAATCTGATTTTGCAACGGTAAAAGTTATAAATGTATTCGATAAAGGATTGTCTAAAAGTAGAAATATAGCTATTCAAAATTCGACCAAAGATATTTTAGTTTTTACAGATGATGATGTAGTGTTTGACTTAAACTTTTCAAAAAAAATATTAAAAACATTTAATAAACGAGAAAATTTTGATGGCTTTCGTTTTCGATTTAAAATTGAGTCTGGAGGGTTATCAAAAAAGTATCCCAAAAACTTCCAAGCAAAGTTAAATTGGTTTGAAGTTTTAAATACATCTTCAATTGAGATGGTTTTTAAAAGAAAAAGTATTTTAAATGTTGTTTCTTTTGATGAAAAATTTGGGATAGGTGGTTTAATTACAATTGGAGAAGAGGCTGTTTTTTTGGCAGATGCAAAAAAGAAAAAATTAAAAATTGGATTTGTTCCCAAAACATTGACTATTCATAATAATAAAACGACTTCTCAAGTTATTTCTAATGAATTAAAATACTTTAATCAGAGTGCAGTTTTCTTTCGTATTTTTAAGAATAGCTATTTGTTTTGGGTATTTTTAAAGTTGTTTTTTGATTTAAAACAAGGTAATATTGCTTTTTCAAATGTTTTTACGTTACTAAAAGAGGCTATAAAAGGAAAAAATAAATATGCAGAACATATTAAATTGTAAGATACTTAGTATTCCTAAAATTGAAGATCCACGTGGAAATCTTTCGGTTATAGAGAATGATGTAATTCCTTTTTTTATAAAACGGGTTTATTATTTATACGATGTGCCAAGTGCTGCTGAGCGTGGCGGACATTCACATATAGAACAGCAAGAGTTTTTAATAGCCCTTTCTGGAAGTTTTGATGTAATTCTCAATGATGGAAAAGAACATAAAACAGTAACTTTAAATAAACCTTTTGAAGGTTTGTTGATTACGAATGGAATTTGGCGTGAATTAAAAAACTTTTCATCGGGTTCAGTTTGTTTAGTAATTGCATCAGATGTTTTTAAAGAAGAAGATTATATTAGAGATTTTGATGATTTTTTAAAAACTAAAGATTAATTCCTTTTTTTAACAACCAATTTTTTAATTTAAAAAGAGTATTTAAAATACTTGAAGGTGTTTTAAAAAGCACTTTCATCCTAAATGGAATATTGTCTTTATTCACATCTTTTAAATAAAATTGTGCACTTTCATTATCTCCAATTATTTTATAATGTTTAGCATAGAAAACTCGGTGAAAATCTAAAAAATTTTTTAAATCTGGATTCTTATTTTCTTCAAATTCAAACTGTTTAAAGTCCATTAATTTCATGGTTTTAAAACTGTTTTTAGAAAGGGTATTTGGTAAATAGTTGTTGTAGATTGCCGTGATTTTATTGTGTACTGCAATTGGGTATTTAATTCCAATTTTCGTCCATAATTCTAAATCTTGTCCATTTGTTATTCCTTCGGTAAAACCTCCCATTTCATTAAGAATTTTTTTAGGAATCATTTGATTCAAAGTAATGTTTATTTTAAATGGATAGTTCGATTCAAAATAATTGCTTAGGACTCCATTAAAGTCTGAAGAAACATTTTTAAATACAGGATTTAGTATTGAATTTTTAGTATTTTTAATTTGATACCTTGAACAATAACAACCACAATTTGGAAATTGTTCTGAAAGTTTTATTAATTCTTCTAAATGATTGGGTAACCAATAATCATCAGCGTCTAAAAATGCAATAAATTCACCATTACTTTTTTCAATTCCTAAATTTCTTGCAGCTGCTGCGCCTTTATTTTCTTGTGAATAAATATAAATTCTTGAATCATTAAATTTTGAAAGGACTGCTAAACTATTGTCAGTTGAGCCATCGTTTATGATGATAATTTCAAAATTGGTATACGTTTGTTGCAAAACAGAATTTAAGGTCTCATTTAAAATAAAACCTTTATTGAAAACCGGAATTACAACTGAAATTTTTACCGTATTCATTTTCTTACAATTAAAACAGTTTCGTTTTGAACAAAGCCTAAATATGAATCTTCATTAAATTGGTTTACTTCAACCTTAAAGCCAACTTTTTCTATACGCTCTTTTAATCCGTTTATTGAATAAATACGAACATGATCTTCTTGTCCAAAATGATTTAATCTTTCGGATTCTGAAGTTATAGAGTAATCTTCATAAATTTCACCATCTTTAAAAGGAGTTTGTATTAGAATTGTTCCACCTGTTTTTAAAACACGAAATAATTCATGCATGGCTTTTAAGTCATCAATTACATGTTCCAAAATATGGTAGCAAATAATTAAATCATAGTTTTCGTAAGTTTGTAAAATGTTTGTAATATCAAATCTTACATCAGAAATAAAATCACCAGATAAATCAGAAGCTGTATAATTTATGTTTTTTTCTTTTTTCCATTTGCGAAATAAACTGCGTGAAGGTGAAAAATCTAAAACTTCTATACCTTCTTTTAAATATTTTTCGCTAATTAATTTCCATAACCTTCTATCACGAGACAAACTTCCGCATTTAGGGCATAAATTATCGCTGTTAGAAATAGTTATCCATCCTTTTAATTCAAAATTGCAAACAGTACATTTATGTTTGTTTCCAAATTTATTTAACGCATAAAAACCTCTCAAATAAGGTTCTATTTGAAATAATATTTTTCTAGAAAAAACGGAATGAGCTATTATTTTTAATGATTGGTACATGAATGGCATTTAAAACAAAAATACATTAATTTTTGTTATTCTTTTAATGAACATAAATATCCAATTCTATACATATTGAATAGAGTAAGCGAAGGATTTTCGCTTAAAATCTGTTTTCTAAGCTTGTTTTCTAAAAATTTAAAACCAAATTGGACGAAGTAAATTAATTTAGTTTTTTTTAAAAATACATAAAGTCTTAAAATTGATACAAAGTTAGAATTTACTTTATTCATAGAATAAAGAATTAATAGACTTTTTAAACTTTCTTCAGTTTTACTTAAATACTTTGCATTCTCGTCAATATCATTGTGTAATATTGGATTTTCAATATGGTTAATTTTACTTTTAATTTTGCTTAATTCATATGAAAATTGAGTGTCATCGTGTCCATAAAGTGTAATGTTTTTGTCAAACTTAACTTTATTGAACTCTGATTTTAGAATTAATGTATTGTTGAATAATAATGACTTATATTGGCTCTTTAGGCGTTCAATTGCTTTTTTATCTTCAACGTATTTTCCATATTTCCATCTTAATTTTTGCTGATTAGACGGACAAACTTCAGGATGAATTCTTCCACCATAAATTACTTGAAAATCAAACGTGCTTTCTATGTATTTTTGAATAAAGTCTGGTTTGATGATTTTAGAATCACCATCAATAAAAAGTAACCAATTGTATTGTGATTTTTCAGCTAGTAAGTTTCTATTCTGTCTGTGGGCTACATTTTGTTTTAAAGAAACAAAAGAACAATTGGGTAATTGATTTA